>JBHJJJ010000064.1:0-2584 GCA_050042755.1 Rivularia sp. (in: cyanobacteria) | reverse complement strand
CTCCCCCTGCTCCCCTCAATCAACACCGGTAATAGACGAGCGTGATGGGAGTAATGCCTCACGCACCTCCGGTAAATCTTGATTTAAACAGATACGTTGTCAATTAAACCAGTAAGGTGCATCATACCTTGAGCATAACTTTCCAGACTACAGTGGCTTTCAATCCAATCTCTACCCTTTATCAAAAGTTCTTTTGTATTCCGATTTTTAGCCACATTAACAATAGTTTGAGCAACAGCTGCTGAATCCGATGGGTTAACAGTCCATTGAGGTGCAAAATTCTGTAAAATTTCGTTAATACCGCCAGTATGGCTACCAACTACAGGAATACCACAAGCAACTGCTTCTACAACAGTACGTCCAAAAGGTTCCCGTGGGGCTAAGGTAACAACTATATCTGCATACTTATAATAATTTTCTATTTTAAAAGTAGGCGGTAAAATTGTAAAACGGTCTGCAATTCCAGCTTTTGCAGCACTTTCAAGCAAATTTTGGCTGTATATTTTTTCGGGAGATTGGTCTTCCCCGATTACTATACCATGATAATTTTCACCCATTGCTTTTAACTGTGCCAATACCGGAATTAGTGCTCGTAAATTTTTATCGTTAACCATTCCGGGTTTGCTAATGCGTGAAGGAGTAAGCATTATTCGCGCTCCGGAATTAATAATAGATTGTAGATTATCTGGAGGAGTACTATTTACACTTTGAGCATTAAACTTTTCTAAGTCAACTGGTTGATAAAGAATTCCTCGAATATCCGGCATCAAACTACGAATATGTGATGCTGTAAATTGTGAATTACAAATAGCACCGGGGGCAAGACTGGCGAAAGTAATTTTTCTCCCTAAATATCCTAAATAATTATGAGACAACGCCAAATCGTGACAAAAATGATAAACCCGACGGCGAGTTAGACGAAGAGATGGTGCTGCGAGTGTAAGTATTGGTAAATAACTCCGCCAAACAAGATTATCGAGTAATAAAGGATAATGATTTGGTTGTTTATTCACCCACTGTAAAGCAGATTTAATAAATTGATTAGAATCCTCAGCCTCAATCAATTCAATACAAGATTCTTGATCTGCATCTTTAAAATATTGTTCCATAAAAGAGCCTTTATGGATTAAAATGCATAATTGCTCAGAGGCATGACAGCGAGCAAAGCCCATAGCTAACATCAACAGACTGACTGTTGTACCTCCTAAAGCATGGCAGTAAGCCGGAATAACGATCAGTTTTTTTTGGGTATTTTTATCTAGCTTAGATATTTGATTAGGATTGAGTACAGTAGTCATTCGATTTTAGATTATAGATTTTAATAACGGATTTTTGATTATTATCAAAACTGAACTTTTGCCGATTTTTTACCTATTAGTTGTGGTTTTTTACCAGTCAATTTGAAGCGTAAATAACGACGCAATCCTAAACTCATGTATACTTGACCCTCATTAGGGAATAAAGAACACATACCTCGCCGCACAAGCCTTTCTAAAACATCTTTAAAACGATGACCTATAGCTCTACTTTCTTGCAGACTCATCCAGATTATTTGTAGCGTTTGAGTTAATGAACCACAACCAGATTGAAGTATTTTTAAACTACGGTAATCTATATCTTGTTGAATATCGAAACGTTGATTTATACCCACATTGTTAGCAGCATTATTAATACAATTAGCCGTGTCTTCGCGCTGTTTCATTAAATAAGAAATATTATTGCTATTAGCTTGCATATTATTCCCATGTTTGCGATAGTACATTAACGGCTGCTCAATATTACCTACTTCTCCATAAAAGGGTACAGTTGCAGTTAAGTAAGTATCCCCAGCACGAGGTTCTTTCGGAATCGGTAAGACTTTCTCTAAAGCCAAACGTCGATATGATAGTGCAGAAGTTACAGCCCAAGCATATCTTCCCCATTTTAAAAGCAGCGGTTTGACATCACCTTGATTGAAAAAAGTAGGATCTCTGCCGATAATTCCTCCTTCAACATCAACTGTAGTACGTCCGTGAGAGATTTGTACCCAATGAGGATTTTTATTAAATGCTGCAACAACTTTTTCTAGTTTTTCTGGATAATAATAATCATCCGAATCTAGAAAACAAATAATCTCACCACGAGAAGCAGCAAATCCTGCATTAAATGCTGCACCTTGCCCTCCATTTTGCTGAAATATTGCAGTTAGTTTATCTTGGTAACTTTCAATAATATCTCGTGAGTTATCAGTTGAACCGTCATCTACAACTATTAACTCAAAATTTCGGTATGTTTGATTCAAAACACTCTCAATTGCTTGAACAATAAAACGACCGTAATTATAATTACCAATAATAACGCTTACTAAGGGATTCGCCGAATCCGTATTATCTTGATTCTTATTTTGTCGATCGCTCTGTCTCATTAGCCTTTTCATGTAATTTTAGATAATTGTCCGATACTTAGAAAACTGTACTATTAAATCTTAAATCCATACGCCCCAAAACCCAAAAACCCGAAAAACAAAAAAGAACAAAAAAAAAAGAAAACAAAAAACCAAAGCAAAAAAAAGTAAGGAAGAGATTAAGAAGAAGAAACAAAAAAA
>JBHJJJ010000063.1:0-23990 GCA_050042755.1 Rivularia sp. (in: cyanobacteria) | reverse complement strand
AGATGGGGAGATGGGGAGATGGGGAGATGGGGAGATGGGGAGATGGGGAGATGGGGAGATGGGGAGATGGGGAGATGGGGAGATGGGGAGATGGGGAGATGGGGAGATGGGGAGATGGGAAAAATGTTTACTATTAACTCCTAACTCCTAACTCTTAACTCCTAACTCCTAACTCTTAACTCCTAACTCCTAACTACTAACTACTAACTCATAACTGTTTTATGCACGCACTTTCAATTCCCACTTGGATAATTCATATTTCCAGCGTTATTGAGTGGATTGCCGCAATATGGTTAATCTGGAAATACGGCGAAGTTATAGGTAATCCTGCTTGGAGAGCTTTGTCCTTTGGAATGTTACCAGCATTAGTCAGCGCCATGTGCGCTTGTACCTGGCACTTTTTCGAGAATTCCGAATCTCTCGAATGGCTGGTAACTTTGCAAGCAAGCATGACAGTGATTGGTAATTGTACCCTTTTTGCAGCAGCTTGGTGGATCTGGCGTTCCACAAAAAGCAACGATACCGAAACTAATCCCCCATCCGCAAAAGCTGTAAAATCAGAATAATTTGAAATTAAGAATAGAGCATGGGACATAGGGAATAAAATTCAAAACTCCCAACTCCCCACCGCTCCTGCTCACTGCTCACTGCTCACTGTTAACTGCTCACTGTTTAAAATGATTTCCAAAGAAACCCTATTTGCCTTATCATTATTTCCCTACTTAGGTTTCTTGTGGTTTATCACTCGTACCCCCGAAACCCCAAAATTAGCCCTGTACGGATTTTACGCACTCCTTATTTTTGTCGCCGTCACTATTCCAGCAGGCATTTATTCCCAAGTACATTACGGTGAAACCCTAGCAAACGTCGATTGGTTACATGGAAGCGCAGAAGTATTTTTAACCCTGTCGAATATTTTAGTTGTATTAGGCTTCCGTCAAGCAATAATTAATAAGTCAAAGGTTAAAGATTAAATTTAAATAACTCCTAACTCCCAACTCCCAACTCCCAACTCCCAACTCCCAACTCCTAACTCCTAACTACTAACTCCTAACTCCTAACTACTAACTACTAACTACTAACTACTAATTATGGAAGTCATCCCAGCGATAGATTTACTAGAAGGTCGTTGTGTGCGTCTTTATCAAGGCGATTACGAGAAATCCGAAGTTTTTGGCGAAAATCCTGCTGATATTGCCAAACAATGGGTAGAACAAGGTGCAACAAGGCTACACGTTGTCGGTCTCGATGGTGCAAAAGCTGGTAAAGTCGTCAATCTGTCGGCCATTGAAACTATTGTGAATGCAGTTTCCATACCTGTGGAAGTTGGTGGTGGGTTGCGCGGTAAGGACAGCGTGCAACAATTATTTAATATTGGTGTGGAATGGGCAATTTTGGGAACTGTTGCGGTTGAACAACCCCAGTTAGTGCAAGAACTTGCTCAAGAATTTTCTCAAAAAATTATCGTTGGTATTGATGCTCGCAACGGAAAAGTGGCAACTCGCGGATGGTTGGAAACTTCGGAAGTTTTAGCTACCCAACTTGCGGTACAAATGCAAGAATTCGGAGCGGCAGAAATAATTTACACTGATATTCACCGGGATGGTACTCTTACTGGACCAAATTTAGACGCTTTACGGGAACTCGCTGCTGTCATTGATATACCGATTATTGCTTCTGGTGGAGTCAGTTCAGTGACAGATTTATTAAGTTTATTAGCGCTCGAACCCCAAGGTATAACTGCTGCAATTGTCGGACGTGCCTTGTATACTGGTGATATTTCTCTTCGTGAAGCACTAAGAGCAGTAGGACCAGGACGTATTCAAGATATACCTCCTAATGGTTTCTCTACTTTTGCTTAATAACTATATAGTTATTTATATTGAGTAAAAACTATACGAATTATTAGAAAGGCAATTCCATCTCTCTGAATCCTTTCTAAACCAGAAATATTAAGAAAAATAACAAAATTATGATTCCAGTGTAATTTTTCCGGATTGACGATCGATCGTGTTGTATTCCAAATCGTAGAGAGTTACGTTTATATAGAGTATATTTTTTGCAACTAACATTTAATCATAAATAAGTATCCAAATTTTTTTTAGAAAGCTTTAAATATATATTATTGAGATATTCATCTATTGGGTTTCCTATACAGAGAGGCATTTGCAGCCTCTCTGTTTTCGTCTTGAGAAAATATACTGAAATTAATTTGATAACTTTTACTGAAATTAGCGAACAGGCAATGTAGACAAATATAGAGACAAGAAAAACCACACAAAATTAAAGGATAAAAACTATGGCTTGGGCAAGAAAAAGAAGAAAAAGAGTACCAGATTACGGTAGACCAAAAAGAAGAGAAATCGGTTTTGCTCAATACATTAGTCATAGAAAAGAAGCTCAAAAATCTAATTCAAATGATATTGCTTGATTAAGTTTATATATGTTCGTAAAAATGTAGAGACGTAATATATTACGTCTCTTATTGTTTTATATAGGACTTACGCAACTGGCATATTTTGCTTGTAGGGTGCTTGTACACTGACTAATTGTTAACCCAATAATAAGACGGTGAGTGTACGGCACCAACCAGGATCTTGTGACAATTGCGGCCATTCCTGTTATAAATAATCAAGAAACCCGATATCTTGAAGATACCAGGTTCTTGAGCTTGTCTAAAATTATGAATTACAAATTGTACCGTTATGATTTTGATGCGGCTAATTAGTAATTATTTATTTTTCGACTGATTTTTAGCTTGTTCTAAAGCAATTTCTTTTACAGCTTGATATGAATTAGAATTTGCAGAACCTTCAATAGCTTTAACGGCTAAATCTTGAACTTGTTTGAGAGCAGATTCAAGTTGTTTAGAAAGGCTTTGAACTCTTGCTTCCTGATTGCTAATAGTTTGTTCTAAAGATTGTATTCTTTGTTCGTAGAAAGCTTTTTGTCCTTCAACTTCTTTCGCGAGTAAATTAGCTTTAACTTTGGCTTGGTAATTAGCTATACCTTTACCTTCCTCTGCTGCTTTTCTAATAGCTGCTTCTTTTTGTTCGGTAAATGCTTCTACCTTAACTTTTAATTCTTCAAATTCTTTTTCTTTTTCAGCAATTGTCTTTTCTCGTTCGTTCCATTGTTTTTCAGTTTCTTGCTGAAATTCATCTAACTGTCTATATAATTCTTTCTGCTGTTGTTCGTATTCATCTACCTCCAAATGACGTTCTCGTTCTAAATCATATTTATAGGTAGAAGCATCTCGCTGACGATTTTTGGTTAAATTTTCATTTCTTTCTTTAACACTGCGCTGATATTCTTCTTGTTGTTTTCGCCAAGCTTCTTTTAATTCTTGAATTTCTTGATTTAATGTTTCAGAAACTTGATTAAATTCATCTTGATAAGTCGAATTATTTTCTTCGTAATTTTGAATTAGATTATCTAAACTATCTTCAGCCACTTCCAAGTCATGAAGTTGACGTAATTGTTCCAATTGTTCTTCTACAAGTTCCTTAATTTCGGCTAGTCTAGAAGCTTTTGTAGTCAATTGTTCAGATAGTTCATTAGCAGCGCTACCAAAACCTAACTGAATTTTTGCTAAGCTTTCAATTGTCGAATTCATTTTCTGCTGTACTTTAGAGTATCTATCAATTGGTGTTTTTTCAGATGTTTGAAAATTATCTGACTTTACAGAATTGCTCGTTTTTACAAGTTGATTAACTTGCGCTTTCAGTTCTGCTCTTTCTTTAGCTAACTCATCGTAAGCTGATAATATTTCATTTTTCGTATTTTTTTGATTAATTTTCTTTACAGGCATAATAATTCTCCAAAAAAAAATAAATTTGAATGACTGGCAATGCAAAATCTTTATTTAGTAGAACTATCAAAAGCTCTCATAGCTAAATCTTGTGCTTGCTTCAAGGTTTCTTGTAATTGATTGGAGATACTTTCAATCTGCTCTTTTTGTCTTTCAATATTCTGTTCTAAAGAACTAATTTTTAACTCATAACTCTGCTTGCTGCCTTCCCACTCTTTCTCAAATAAATCCGCTTCAACTTTGGCTTTTTGGGAAGCATCTTTTATTGCACTCTCTCTGACTCTTTTCACCGTTGTATCTAATTCAACTGGGAAAGATGCGACTTTTTGTTGATATTCTGCTAATAAAGGTTGACGCTGTTGAATAATCTGCTCTCTTTCTACCCAATCTTTTTCTTTCTCGCGAGTAGCCTCTTGTACTTCCCTTTCAATCTGACGCTTTGTTTCTTGGTAACTATCTTGATTGATTTTGCGCGAGTTTTCTAACTTATACTGAAACTCTTCCCTTTCTTTTTCGCGATTTTTGACTAATAATCCGTTGTATTCTTGCTCCGCTTCTTCAAATTTAGCTTGTTCTTTCTCCCACTCTTTTAGTGCTTGCTGTTTATCTTTTTCTAAAACTTCTCTTTTTTTGGTAATATCTTCTTCTAATTTGCTCAAATTTTCTTGATGCTCTTGAGTTAAAACATCCAGAGTATCTGCATCAATTCTAATTTTTTGTAATTCCTGTAAATATTGAGTTTCAACCTCTATAGCACGGTTTAATTCATCTAACTTCGAGTTTTCTTTAGCCAGCTTTTCTGAAAGATCGTTAACGATAGTACCGAATTCCAACTGTAAATCGGCTAAACCTTTGACAATCCCATCAACCGTATACGTAGAAGCTGTGGCTAAAATCTCCTTGCCTTTTTCCTTCTCTGCCTCTTCTTGTTTAGTAGCAATCTTTGAATCTAACTTTTGCTTTTCTGCAAGAATTTGCTCAAATGCTTGCATTAATTGTCCCTTACTATCCTTTAGTGAAACTGTATTCACCTTTTGACTCCTATTAACTATGTATTTTTGATGATTTATGTCTAATTAACCTCACAAAAGTACACTCCTTGCTGTTAATTAGAGTAGCCTTTTAAACATAGTTGTCAGTGCAGTGGAAATACTGAAATAGTTCCACCACATACAACTAGGGAGGTCGCACTTATTTAGTTCATTTGTACTATATATTAATTTAGTTAAATTACTTTTGTCAAGAACTAATTCAAACCTGTTGTAGAATCTCAAAAAAAAGTAAAGCAGCCACTGGTTTTTGGCTGCTTTTTGCGGTAGTGTCTTATAATAAATGTGGATGCTGTTAAATATGTTACATTTTGTTGATATAGAAAATAACTGCCATAACATAAACGTAAATTTACTCAAAACCCACAATTAAACAGTTACAAGTAAAATCCTCGTATTTTTGTAAGTCAATGTACACAAATGAATCCACCAAGTATACTTCGGCGGCTGATATCGGACAAAAAAGTCGTGTTTTGGTAGTAGAGGATGAAGAATTAATCAGGGAAATGCTGGTTTTGGCTTTAGAAGAAGAAGGCTATGGGGTGGAAACAGCAACTGATGGACGTTTAGCTATAGAACAACTCCAAAACTTTGACGCAAATAATAATGAGGCTGCTTTCGATTTAGTTATTTTAGATTTAATGTTGCCTCAAATTAATGGGTTAGATATTTGTCGCTTAGTGCGTCATCAAGGCAACCCAGTGCCAATTTTAATGCTGAGTGCAAAAGGTAGTGAAACTGACCGTGTTTTAGGCTTAGAAGTGGGGGCGGATGACTATCTAACCAAACCTTTTAGTATGAGAGAGTTGGTAGCCCGTTGTCGGGCATTATTACGCCGTCAGCGTCTAAGTACAACTACCCAACCTCCAGTTTTAAATTATAAAGAAATTACCTTATATCCTCAAGAATGCCGCGTTTTAGTTCGTGGAGAGGAAGCGAGTTTATCGCCAAAAGAATTCCGCCTCCTGGAACTATTTATGAGTTATACTCGCCGCGTATGGTCGAGAGAGCAATTGCTTGACCAAGTATGGGGTCCCGATTTTGTTGGAGATAGCAAAACCGTAGACGTTCATATCCGCTGGTTACGAGAAAAGTTAGAAGAAGATCCTTCCCGTCCAGAATATATTGTTACGGTTCGGGGCTTCGGGTATCGCTTTGGATAGTTGTTAGTTATGATTTGTCCCAAAACAACCTGCGAAACGTCATGCTGTTACTGGGAATTTTTCTAGGTTTAGGGCTAAGCATCTGCTTATCGATCTGTTATACGATACAATTCAACCGCTATTTTGGACGAGAAAATTTCTCAAAAAGAAATATTCTCGCCCATTTTGCAGTATTACCACTTGTTGGATGGCGGCATAAATTTGCCAAAGTAAAAAAACAGCAGCAATATTTAAAACAACAACTGCTAAATTACCAAAATTTGTTGGAACAAGCACCTTTGGGGTATTTGCAAGTTGATGAAGAAAATCAATTATTGTGGTGCAACCAACAAGCTCGTCAAATGTTGTCTTTAGAAAAATGGCAACCCGGGCAAGTGCGCTTATTGCTAGAGGTGGTGCGTTCTTACGAACTTGACCGTTTAATAGAAAAAACTCGCGATCGCAGTTCTTCTCAAGAGCGTGAGTGGGTGTTTCACCCCTCTTGTGAAAACGCGGAAGCAATGGTAGAACAAAAATCTGTGGTTTTGCGAGCTACTGGCTTGCCCTTACCTCAGGGTCAAGTTGGAGTCTTCTTGGAAAATCGTCAGCAGCTATTTGAAATGAGTCAAGCACGCGATCGGGCTTTTTCAGACCTGGCCCACGAACTCAGAACGCCACTCACCTCTATTCGTTTAGTTGTGGAAACTTTACAAGATCGGGTAAATCCACCGATTGCCCGCTGGATTAATCGTCTTCTAACCGAAGTTGACCGACTGATTGACTTAGTACAAAGTTGGTTAGATCTGAGTAGGCTAGAAAGTAATCCCACAACCCAGTTAAATTATCAGCCTTTAGAAATAAAAGCGTTAATTAATTCGGTTTGGGAAAGTTTAGAACCTATTGCACAACGCCAAGTTGTTCAACTGAACTTTACTGATGTTGATGATGCGTGGATTAATGCTGATAAATCCCGACTTTACCAAGTGTTTTTCAATTTACTCCATAACAGTATCAAATATAGTCCCCCTTGCGGAGTTATCCGGGTGGAAGTTAATGTAAATGTACCTTTACAAAATAAAAATAAAAGTAGCCCTGAAAATGGCCCATTGCTCGCGATTGATATTATAGACGCAGGTCATGGTTTTGCCCAAGAGGATTTACCTCACATTTTTCAGCGATTTTACCGAGGGGATAAAGCACGCTCTCGCTCTATAAAAGGAGAGGGAAATTCTAATTCATTAGACGGAAGCGGCTTAGGGTTGGCTATCGTTCATCAAATTTTAGCCGCTCACGGGGGCAATATCACAGCAATGAACCATCCAGAAACAGGTGGAGCAGGGTTACAAATTCATCTTCCCCAAGTAATAGCAAAATCAGTAACTCAAGATTATATTTAAGAAAATAACTTCATGTTTGAGACTACAAGCGTGAAAGCTCTCCTAATTCGTCCTAACTTTGCAAGACCTCAACTAGCACGCGACATCAGGCGGTTAGAGAGGGATATTTTGCGTATGGGTGCTTTGGTAGAACAATCCTTCCGCCTCTCGCACCAAGCATTGTTCGCTCGTGACTTATCAGTAGCCGAGCAACTGCCTTTATTAGATAAGAAGATAGACCGGTACTATAAAGAAATAGAATCGGAATGTACGGCAATTATCACCTTACATTCCCCAACTAAGCAAGATTTGCGTTGTTTAAGCGCTTTTATGCAGCTAGTGCGCGACTTAGAACGCATTGGTGATTATGCTGAAGATTTAAGCGAAATAGCCGTAAAAATCTTTCCCTACGAGCCTCATTCCTGTATACCGGAAATTGCGGTCATGTCTCGCCACGCTCAAGCCATGTTAGCTACAAGCTTGGGAGCATTAGCGGATTTAGATGAAGTTGGTGCAAGAAGCATAAAGTTACTCGATGATGCTGTAGATGAAGCTTATGAAAGTGTTTACGAGACTTTAGCAAATCAAAAGAATATCCAAGGTTCTGTGGAACCAATCGTACTATTAGCATTAGCAATTCGTTGTTTAGAACGGATGGCAGACCATGCAACCAATATAGGTAAAAGAGTGGCATATATTGTTACGGGTTAGTCTTCTTAACCTTTTCTTTATAATCTAGGTCTTGCTTAATCGTCAACAGTCGAAGCTGAAAATTACACGATTGCTTGCTGTTGTAAATAACTCCTCTCCCTTCTTCCGGTATAGGGAGGAATAGTATTTTTGAATCTCTTTTTCCTAGAAATCCCTTTTTTCGCAACCAGGGATATTGAAGAAGAGATTTTTTGGTATGGCGGATTTGACTTTCGTTACATGCATTGTCAGAGCCAGTGCCTGAATGGCTTTAGCCCTGAGTTGTTGACGGGTACCCATGAGAATTTTTTATCTTAAAAAATTCTCATGGGAGCCCTTGACATCCATTCTGTAACATTAGGATTTGGAATAGAGTCTCGCCGCAAAGTTAAGATGATCGGAGAAAGCGAGCTATTTCTCAATCGGTATGGCCAAACTTCTCGCTGCCAATCCATCTCAACAGTGAACTTAAAAGGAAAATGTAACAGGAATTGCTGTTTAAAAATGTAAATACGGCTATAGATAGATGTGCTTGTATTGAAACAATGAAATACGTGTCTTGTTAAGTTAAAAAACAAACATAACAAATCATATTTTGACCTATGATTATTATATATATTGTTATTTAAACTACATACCAGTGCTTTATATATAAGAATAAATACTTATTCAATAACAGAGTGAAATCAGAAGTCATAGCTAGACTATATTTTGTCAAAAGCTTATTAATATGGTTTTATTTGTCTCTCAACAAAACAAATAAAAAATGAAAAATATTTGACAGTTTGATTAATTTTCTGTTTAAATTGACACATGATTACGAGATATGAGGTAGCGGTAAATACTGTTGCTTTTATCGAGTTAAAAAGAAAAAAGGACACCTTCTATCTTGTTTGTAAACTAACTAACTTTTTACAAAAAGCTTACCTATTCTTAAACTTTCACCATTAAAGTAACAGAGGCAATATAAAATTGTTTTCTATCAGACTAAAAATGCTGGTGTAATAAAATAACCGATGAGTATCAAACGTCGTGATTTTTTGCTGTTAATGGGTGGAAGTGCCGGTGCGGTAGCACTCAATTCGTTGTCAGGGTGTGAAAGAAAACCATTAGTGCAGCCGAATACGCCACAAAAGGGGGCGTTATCAGTATTTCAACCTGTAAAAGGTCCGATTCCATTACAAACTGCTGGTTTCACTCCAGAACAACAGCAAGAAGCTTACCGCAACTATGAAGTAGTGGATGATTTGGTATTGCCAGATGGTTTTAATTATCAAGTTATTGCTGCTTGGGGCGATAAAGTCGGCGATTCTCGATTTGGTTACAACAATGATTATTTATCGTTTGTACCAACTGGGGAAAACGAAGGATATCTCTCAGTTAACTTTGAATACATTAGCGCTATCCCTTGGATGCAAACTTACTTAAGAGTGATAGGAAAATCGTTACCCTTTGATGAGGTAATAACCAAGCTAAAGAGCGATTCCCAAGGTATAAGTAAGTTAAATGCTTATGCTTTGAGTGAAAATGACCCGTTGAAAGGTAAAATAGTTGAAATAAGTTCCGAAGCATTATTAGATCAGGGATTAGGTGTTATCTCTATTCGTAAAAATACGAATGGAATATGGGAACGTACTAATAGCAATACAGATAGACGTATTAGTGGAATTTCCGGTTTAAAAGACGGGCGTTATCTCAAAGCAACGGGTCCGGCTGTACTGGTATTTCGGAAGCAGCAAGGACTTGGTTATATCGATAAACTTGGCGATCGCATAATTGGAACCTTTGGTAATTGCGCTGGTGGAACTACCCCTTGGGGAACGGTTCTGAGTGCTGAAGAAAATTTTCAGGCTCAGGTACCCGAACCAGTGTATGCTGATGGAACATCTTTTGAGCCAGAAAAGGTTCCTTTTATATTAGGTAAAGGTGACCTGTACGGTCAGGGTAACGTTTTTGGACTCGCTGGGAATAAATACGGTTGGATAGTAGAAGTAGATCCGTCTAACCCCAATGACTATGGTACAAAACATAGTTGGTTGGGACGCTATCGCCATGAGGCAGTAGGTGTGCGTGTCGAAGTAGGAAAACCTCTAGCGTTTTATTCAGGGTGCGATAGAAGAGGTGGACACCTTTATAAATTTGTTAGCCGCGATCGAGTTTCCAACCCCAAAGATAAAACAAATTCTCAGCTTCTTTCTGAGGGAATGCTCTACGCAGCCAAATTCGATTCTAACGGTACGGGTAGCTGGATACCTTTAAATGCAGATACTCCCGTAAATCCAGACCTTCCTAGCAATATCGCCGGGAACTTGATTCATTTACCATCAGGGCCGCAAACAACCGAAAAACGAACGCTTTTTGAAGTACCAAAACCAATTAAAGGCAATTATTTGGCAGCTAGTGAAGACGGACAAGTTGCTAGTTATAAGCAACAATTTAAAAAAATCGGCGACTTATACGCAGGTAATGCTGAAGAAAAACAGGGTGCAATATTAATTGACGCGCATTATGCTGCCAACGCCGCAGGTGCAACTTGTACGGCTCGTCCGGAAGACACCGAAATTGCACCGAATGGAGATTTGTATATTAGCTTTACCTCCGGTTCACCTAGTAAAGACGGTGGTCCCGATCGCAGAATTTTCCAAGGCCCCAAAGGTGAAGTTCCTTATGAGTATGGATGGGTAATGCGTCTAATAGAAGACAGCAGTAATCCAGCAGCCATGACTTTTAAATGGGAAATACTTGCTACGGGTGGCGAACCTTTAAACGGCGGAATGGGTTTTGCAAACCCCGATAATCTGCTGCTAGACAAAGGTGGAAATGTATGGATGGTAACGGATACTTCAACATCCAAGCTGAATAAAACCGTTAAAAGTCGTACGGAAGATGGAGATCAACCTGCTCCAATATCGGGATTATTTGGTAATAATACTATTTGGTATATTCCTACTTCCGGAGCTAATGCAGGCAAGGCTTCTTTATTTGGTATAGGGCCAATGGAGTGCGAAACAACTGGACCTTGTTTTACTCCTGACGAGCAAACCATGTTTCTTTCCATCCAGCATCCTGGAGAAGCCAATGGTACACGGTTAAAAGGTGCCTCGGAAACCAGAGAGTATTTGGTGTACAGCACCACAGGACAAGAGTTTACACAAACCCGTAAAGTCCCCATTGGTTCTAATTGGCCCGATAAAAACCCGGACGCTCCTCCCAAACCTGCGGTCATTTATGTCACTAAAGCTTAAAAAAAATAGTTGCAAATTATTCTCAACTGTTTTAGAATAACTTTCATTGTTATTTTGAATACCGCCCATTTATTTTCTTGAGAGAATTTCGCAACTAAACATAAAGGGAATTTAACGTTCCCATAAACACAAAGTAGCGATTTTAGGTAATAATGGTAACTGTCATGCCTTTTTACAAATGGCCAAATATACTTGCAACTTATATTATAACTGCCAACAATTTGTAGCTTACCCCTGAGACTTATCGAGCCAACAGCAGTATTTTTCTCAAGGAATATATTCGGGATGAACTATATGGTCATCAACGGATTACCTATAAATTAGCAGAGTTACCTTAAACACTTCATCTACCTTTTGGCTGAGCCAAGAAAAAATTTATTTGACTATTGCTAGAGCGAATCAAAACCGTTCTCGTGTATGAGTTAGATCCTAATTAGATTTGACCATGTTTTACAGGGTAGTGGCAAATCGATAGGATACCTTTGACCGCTTTTAAATCGAGTAAACACAAATAATTAATCCGTACTAGGAACTTTTCATAATGTATTCAACCAATCGTCCTGCCAACAACAATAGTTTCTCGCAAAACACAACCAACACTAATAGTAGTTCCCTGCCACAAAGGCTGTTTACTCGCCGGGAAGTCATTCCGCCACGCAACGACGTACTGTGGCGGATTGAACGAGGTGCAGTTCGCACATTAACTTGGAGTGAAGATGGGGCATTTATCACTCTAGGTTATTGGGGACCCGGAGACTTGGTTGGCTATCCACTTTCGAGAGTTAAGCCTTACCAAATAGAATGTCTGACCAGCGTTGAAGTAAGCGTTTTACCACCTCAAATGTGGCATCAAGACGTTGAAGCCTTGGTTTCTCACATTCAACAATCAGAAGAGTTACTAAGTATAGTACATCGTAAACCAATTTCGCTACGTTTGTGGCAGTTTTTGGTCTGGTTGAGTGAAAAATTTGGTCGTGAAGTAGAACAAGGTAAGCTCATCGACCTTAATGTTACTCATCAAGAGATGGCGGAAGTGTTAAATACAACACGCGTTACAGTAACACGTTTATTGCAGCAGTTTGAGGATGAGCAGACTTTAGTGCGTCACAAACGTCGGATCATTCTGCGTTTACCGAATAAAGGTGGTAGAAATTGATCGCAAGGTTAGGTGGTTAACACTGTTAACCACTTATCCTTTTTTTGGTAGAATTATCTTGTTCATTCATAAGTAAAATCCCTTAATTAAATCTTAACTTAAGGGAAAAGCTTATGATTCGACGAACAAGAATAATTTTATTGGTGTGAGCGAGAAGATGAGAAAACCTCTTATATGGAATCTTCTGAAAGTAAGTCCAGCTATTATAGCAGCAACATTTTTGAATGCTAATAGTGCATTGGCAAATGAAGTTAGCGAACAAGTAACAACTGTTGCTGAGTTGTCTGAAGAAACAGGCTCTATGGGTCAGGTAACATCAGTATCGCAGTTTTCTGACGTGCAGCCAACAGATTGGGCACTTCAAGCATTGCAATCATTGGTAGAACGTTACGGTTGTATTGCAGGTTATCCCAACGGTACATATCGCGGAAATCGTGCTTTAACTCGTTACGAATTTGCAGCAGGTTTGAATGCTTGTTTGGATAGAGTCAATGAACTGATTGCAACGGCGACAGCAGACATTATTACTAGAGAAGATTTAGCAACTTTACAACGTTTACAAGAAGAATTTAGTGCAGAGTTAGCAACCTTGCGCGGTAGAGTAGATGCACTTGAAGCTCGCACCGCTGAATTAGAAGCAAATCAATTTTCTACCACTGCTAAATTAAAGGGCGAAGCAATATTCGCTAAATCTAACGCTATTGGCGATGAACAAGTAGGTGGCGGAGATTTAGACAGCCTCGTCACCTTAACCGATCGGGTACGTCTGAATTTAGATTCGAGCCTCTCGGGAAAGGATAAATAGAGAGTCCGCTTGCAAGCTCGAAATATAACAAGATTTGATGATGTCACTGGTACCGACATGGCTCGTTTGGGCTTTGACGGAGAAGATGGCAATGACGTTGAAATTGAAGAATTATGGTATGAGTTCAAGCTTAGCGAGGCTCTAAAGGTTAGAGTCGATGCTAACGATGGTGGTTACAACGATAACTTAAACAATTTTAACCCTTCCTTTGCAAGCAGTGGTTCCGGTGCTATTTCCCGCTACGGACGTTTTAGCCACATTTACCGTCAAGGCGGTGGTGCTGGTTTACCTTTAACTTTCGCTCCCAAATCACCCATAAGCGCATCAGTTGGTTACTTGGGTGAAGACAACAGCGATCCTGGTGAAGGTTTGGGAATTTTTAATGGTTCCTATGCAGCAATAGGCCAAATCAACTTCCAACCAAGTAAAGCCCTGGGTGTTGGTTTAACCTACGCCCGTACCTATCAGAACAATGAAGGTGGCGTTAATTTATTTGATTCTACAGGTAGCGCACTTGCTAATCAGCCCTTTGGTAATGTTGCTACAACTGCAAACCACTACGGCGTACAAGCATTAGTAAGCCCCAGTTCTAAGTTCGCTGTTTCGGGTTGGGCTGGTTTTACAGATGCACAAGCCGAAGCTGGAGTAAACCAGGGTGATGATGCAGAAATGTTCTATTGGGCTGCATCATTGGCTCTCAGAGACTTTGGCACGAAAGGTAGTACTCTCGGTGTAATATTTGGCCAACCACCCAGAGTAACCGAGAGTGATGCAGCTGAGGATCCAGATACTTCTTATCATTTAGAAGCGCTCTACAAGTTACCTATCAGCGATAACATTGCTATCACTCCTGGTGTCTTGGTTATTTTTAATCCAGAACACGATAACGATAACGACACCATTTATGTCGGTACGCTCCGTACTACTTTCAAATTCTAAAACTATGTTAGTTCTTCGATCGTCTTGTAGTGTTTAAAAAATCTATATAAGTTAGATGGAGCCTGCTTTTGCAGGCTTTTTTTATTGATATGATGCGAATTACAAGCGTTTTTCAGTCGAGAGTCACCGGAGACGCTCCGCCTCCCTTTTTTCTCTCCTGTTGAGGGTTTTTTGTACATAATGACATTGAAATCCGTTATCTCAGATCGCGAACTCCATGCATGTGGTGTCTTTTTTTACAAATAATTGTTGTTTTTATATTCCTATTAGCTATATTTTTCGTGTGGATAATATAGGTATTTCAGCAAGCATTATATATATTTAGATATTTCTATTTTAATATTGCCACCATAGGAGAAATCGAAGATTTACTCTTGTAAATTAGTAGAATCAATTGACAATATTAATTTAAGCAAAATAAATCTTCTTTTATAAATCATAAATAATAATCAGATTGTCTAATTAGAGAAGTGAACAAAATGTTAAAAATATGACAACAAAATCTTTGAGCGATCGCTAAGTAAGTTATGAAAAGATAAAAAAATAAAATTTATTTTCCGGCTTTTTATGTATAATACTTATACTTTATAGGTAGTAAAATACCTAATACAACCAAAATATCAAGTGCCATCTGATGATTTGAGAAGCAGATATAAGTCTTTGTGCATCACAATCATAAATTTATGAAACAAGTTTTAAAAAACCTGTTGAAACTAAGTCCAGTAGCGATCTTAGCTTCATTTGTTGTCGCAAATCCTGTTTTAGGAACTGAAAATAAACAGCTAAGAACTGTTGCGGAACCACCACAAGAAGAGAACCCGATGTCCCAGATAACATCAGTGTCTCAGTTCTCTGACATACAGCCTACAGATTGGGCGTTTCAAGCATTGCAATCTTTAGTTGAGCGTTATGGATGTATTGCTGGTTATCCTAATAGCACTTTCCGTGGCAATCGGGCTATAACTCGTTATGAATTTGCTGCTGGATTAAATGCTTGCTTGGATAGAATAAACGAGCTTACAAAGATAGCAACAGCAAATCAACTAAATCAAGAAGATCTAGCAACTTTGCAAAGATTGCAATCAGAATTTAGTCCAGAATTAGCAACTTTACGCGGCCGTATAGATGCACTAGAAACAAGTACCGCTCAATTAGAAGCTAACCAATTTTCAAATACAACTAAGTTAAAAGGAGAAGTAATTTTTAATGTTGCCAATACTTTTGGCGATGGAAAAGCGGATAGCGATAACAACCCAAATAATGATCTCGATCTTGAGAGCAACACAACTTTTTCAAATCGCCTCAGATTAAATTTGTTTAGTAGCTTTACTGGTAAAGATCGCTTACAAGTTCGTTTAAGTGCTGGTAATGTAACCAGATTCAATCGTCAATTTGATGGAAGTGGTATCACGGGTACGAATATGACTCGTCTCTCTTTTGATAACGGTTTCGGCGAAGTAGACAATGATATTGGTATCGATAAAATTAACTATGCTTTCAACTTAGGTGAGAGATTACGAATCAAAGTTGATGCTAACGATGCTGAATTGTTTGAAAATGTCAACACTTTCAACCCTAATTTTGAAAACAGCGCAACAGGCTCAATATCCCGCTACGGACGCTTTAGCCCCATTTACCGTCAGGGTTCTGGTGGTGCTGGCGTAACCGTAACTGTTAACCCTCAAGGAAATATCAGCTTCACTGCGGCTTATTTAGCACGCAAACCCAACGATCCTCAAGATCCAAACGGAGTTTTCAACGGTTCTAATAGCGTTTTCACTCAAATAGACTTCAAGCCTTCTAAATCTTTCAATGTTGGTTTGAGCTACGCTCGTACCTATCGTAATAGTGGAGGAAGAAATAGCATCAATGTATTTAGAAGTACAGGCAGTAGATTTGCTACCGATCCTTTTGATGACGCAGCAACTACAGCCAATCACTACGGCGTACAAGCAAACTTGCGGCCAAATTCTAAATTGAGTATCGGTGGTTGGGCTGGTTATACGACAGCTGAAGCTTTAGCCGGACAAAATGAAGGTGCGGATGCTTCCATGTTTTACTGGGCTGCAAACTTGGGAATCAGAGACTTCGGCACAAAAAATAGTCTTTTAGGTATTATTTTCGGTCAACCACCAAGAGTTACGGATAACGATATCAACAGCCGCGAAGATATAGATACTTCATATCATTTAGAAGCTCTGTACAGGCTGCAAGTAAACGATAATATTTCGGTTACACCTGGTTTACTGGTTATCTTCAATCCAGAACATAACGACAATAGTGACACTATCTATGTGGGAACTTTGCGTACTACTTTTAGTTTCTAGTGGTGTATTTCATTTCAACATCTTTACTCTGACTAGTAGTCTGTCCCCGATTATTTTCAGAGGTTTGTAGTTGGGCTTTAGCCCTTCTTAATCCCAGAATATAATGCGAAGACAGCGCTACTACGTAAACCCCGCAAAATTAATGTGGTGGAGTACTACTATTCCACCACATTAATTTTGATGGGTGTGTATCCAATCCGCCAGGGACTGAAAGTCCATGTCTAATAGCAAAAGTCGTCTCAAGACGACTGAATTAATACCCCGCATAATTAATGTGGTGGAGTAGTACGTCTCTACATTCCAAATTTGATGGGTAATATGGTAAACATATAAACGCTTTTTCTTCCTCCTCTCCCCCTCCCCTCCTCCTTACCTGTCAATTTTAATGGGACAGAACACTAGTATAATTCGGCGTAAATAAGGCAACCATTGTCAACGGTTAAAATCCTTATTATATAAGACTTTTGACTTTTGACTTTTGACTTCCGCGCAGCGGTACTAGGGTGTTTTGGCATTTATAAGCAATTGACTTAACTGACTTTAAAATTTAACTTAATTCTAAAATAAAAAGTAGCTTGTAATAAAAAATACTAAAAAATAAGAAAAAATTTGCTATAAAACGTTAAAGAATTAACGAACGCTAATATACCTAATAACTATTTTTTCCTATACCTAGCAGATAAAAAAAGAAGAAATCTGGAAAAAGTGTATTACTTGACTTGTTTAAAGTACTAGGTTTGGATTTAAATTTAATACAACAGGTACCAGCAAATATTCGTAAAAGAAAAAACGAATCATTTGATGGTGGCTGAAACGGTAGGTGTGAGTGAGAGAAAAAAATGACAAAGCTTTTCTGGAACGTGTTCAGATTGAGTCCAGTGGTTCTTGCTGCAACATTTTTCGCTGCTAACAGCGCATTTGCTGGTGAAGCAACCGAAAAAACCACTTCTGTTGCCGATCTATCTGAAGAATCTAACAATATAGGTCAGGTAACATCCGTTTCCCAGTTTACCGACGTACAGCCCACCGATTGGGCATTCCAAGCATTGCAATCTTTGGTTGAGCGCTACGGTTGTATTGCTGGTTATCCTAACAGCACTTTCCGTGGTAACCGCGCTTTAACCCGTTACGAATTCGCTGCTGGTTTGAACGCTTGTTTAGATCGCATTAATGAATTGATTGCGATCGCTACCGAAAAAGTTGGCTCAGGTGACTTAGAAACCTTGAAGCGCTTGCAAGAAGAGTATGCTGCTGAATTAGCTACTCTACGCGGCCGTGTAGATGGTTTGGAATTCCGTACTGCTGAATTGGAAGCTAACCAAATCTCTACTACCACCAAATTGAAAGGTGAAGTTGTAATTGCTGCTTCTGGTGCTTTTGGCGATAGCGTAAATGATGACAACGTAATCTTATCCAATCGCGCTCGTTTAAACTTCGATAGCAGTTTCACCGGTAAGGATAAGTTGAGAGTTCGTTTGCAAGCTCGCAACACTCCTAAATTCAGCAGCACAACAGGCACCAACATGGCTCGTTTGGGCTTTGATGGTGACAATAAAAACAATTTTGAACTCACCGAATTAAACTACGCCTTCAAGCCTATTAAGGGTGTTAAGGTTAAGATTGACGCTAATGAAGCCGATCTTAACGACAACATCAACGTATTCAACCCTGTCTTCAAGAGCAGTGGTGGTGGTGCGATCTCCCGTTACGGACGTTTCAGCCCCATCTACCGTACTGCAAGCAATCAGGCTGGTGCAACTATTACATTCGGTGGTAAGAAGTCTCCTATCAAATTGAGTGCGGCTTACACAGCAGGTACTGATGATTCTTTTGTCAGCCAAACTGGTAGCAATAACGGTCTTTTCGATGGCAACAATGCTGTCTTAGGTCAAATTGATTTTAAGCCCGTGAAAGCTTTAAATCTTGGTTTTACCTATGTACGTCGTTACGATGATGGTACTGAGAACAACCTCAGTGGTAGCACTGGTAGTAGCTTAGCGAAAAAACCTTTTGGTAACGATAGAACTACCTCCAACAACTATGGCGTACAAGCTTCTTTAAGACTCAACAAAAAGACAACTTTAAGTGGTTGGTACGGTTTCAGTGATGCTGAGAATGCTACTAATGGTACTGATGATGCAGAAATCCAGTACTGGGCTGCTACACTCGGTTTCAAAGACTTTGGCGCTAAGGGTAATACCTTAGGTGTAATCTTTGGTCAACCTCCTAAAGTAACTGACAACTCTGTTGCAGCTAATGAAGACGAAGATACTTCTTACCACTTAGAAGGTCTTTACAAGATGAAGGTGAACGACAACATTGCTATTACTCCTGGCTTGTTGGTAATCTTCAACCCCGAACATGAAGATGCTAACGATACAGTTTACGTAGGTACACTACGTACAACCTTCAAGTTCTAAATCTCTTAATTATTAGGACTTAGGCAAAGAAATTGTCGAAAAGCAATTTCAGTATCGGAGGGGTAAACAGGTAAGACACAATATATGGTGAGACGTTATATATAACGTCGCTACAATGAACCCCATCCTATAAAGGTGGGGTTATTTTTACAGAGCCTGCTGATGCAGGTTTTTTAGTATTTTTTCCTTAACCGAGTTTATTACGAATTATCGGCGGGTGGTCTGTCGCTACTCCAAGCCCACCACACATAACCACAATTACAGTAGTAAAATTCCTGCCATTTGCGACGATATTTTTCTGTAACTACAGGAGAACGTCTATTTATCCAAACTTTTTCGGCTTCGCGACTAGTTGAACCACATTTAGGACAGTAAAATGAAACCGCATGAGTTGCTTCATTTGTCCAGTCAGGGGGTGAAGGAGCAAAAGCATCCATAAAAATTAATGTTTATTGGGGATTGGGCCGCAGGGCATGGGGGAGTCATAATTTTACTTTACTATTTTGTGCGATCGATTTTCTGATGAGGGCTGTAGGAGGGGAAGTTAAAAGTCAAAAGAATTAAACTAGTGTTCTGTCCCATTAGTTTTGACGGGTTCGTTTTCTTTCAAATGTCGGGAGACTTCCGCATTGCTACGTCTCTACACCCATCATAATTAATGGGACAGACTACTAGTACTCCGCCACATTAATTTTGATGATTTTGTTTATCTACCGACGTAATGTAGAGACGTTATATATAACGTCTCCACACAATTTCTGGAAAAAACCCGACTACCCAGAATTAATGAAAAAGACTACTAGTTTTATAGTCCTATTTATAGGACTTTGACTAAAAGAGCGGGGGTTTCAACCCCAGGCGGGTGTGAGCTAATTTCTATAGCGCTAGGTTTTTTGATTCACTATTCACCAATTTTAATTATGGAGCCAAAGGTAGAAATTCGTCGTTTGTCAGATTTAATGCCTGCTTCTGCGAAAGGTACAGTAAAAATTATTAGTAAGCCGGAACAGAAAAAAGTCATTGATACAATATTTCCATTACCTTGGCATCGACAAAGACTAATATATATTAATTTTGATTTATGGCGTAATCTGACACAACGACAAAGAGATTTACTGCTGTTACGTAATGTTAGCTGGTTGAGTGGGGTACAGTGGTTTAAGCCTAATATATATCAAGGTGTTGTCTTGGCTGGACTTTTTGGCGGATTGGTAGAATCGGCTCAAGGTGATGCAGTGGGTGTTGTTGCTGCTGGTGGATTAAGTGCGATCGCCATGCTTCGTATTTGGCGCAACAACCATTCTCAAGAATCAGAAATTGCCGCTGATATAGCTGCTATCCGTTTAGTACAACGACGAGGTTATAGCGAGGCAGAAGCAGCAGAATATCTATTAAAAGCAATCGAAACTGTTGCAAAAATTGAAAAGCGCTCTACTTTAAATTTCCTAGAGTTAATTCGCTGTTCAAATCTGCGAAGAATAGCGGGTTTTTCTGAGTTAGGAGTTAAGAGTTAGGAGTTAGGAGTTAGGAGTTAAGAGTAAGGAGTAAGGAGTAAGGAGTAAGGAGTAAGGAGTTAAGAGTTAGGAGTTAGGAGTTAAGAGTTAGTAGTTGGGAGTTAAGATCCAAGAGTTAAAATTTAATTTCTCTCCCCCCATCTCCCCATCTCCCCATCTCCCCATCTCCCCATCTCCCCATCTCCCCATGCCCTCTCCCCCCTCTCCCCATTCCCATTGCCCCTCCCAAATATTATTTATCGACAGTGAAACAATTCGTATTCATAGCCATTTACACTTGCTAAAGATCGATCGTCTGCAATACAGTTATTAACTTCCACTGGTGCATGAAAATTTACCAGCCATAAATCAATTGGTCGTGCTAATGTTTTTAATGTATTTTGCAAAGTAATTGTAGAAGCTTTCCTGTCAGCCTCAAGATGAGCAAGTAAAAATTTTGGCTGACTATTGGATTTTTGAATTTTAAACTCCAGAGCGACTCCCATCATTTCCCCTATTTGAACGTGAGTTTTTTGAGTAGTAGCGATAAGTACTGGAGAGGTTGATGTCTTTTCAATCAGTTTCACAAAAATATCTGGACGGTAGTATTTTTGATATCCTAAATTACAAATCACAGTAATAGAACTGATACATCCCATCAACAAAACTATGCCTACCGCTTGTTTCCCAGTTACTCCCCACTTCAATTTTTCTTGATTTTTACTATCCCAGATAGCTGCTAGAATCGCTCCAAGTAAAACTATTACTGCCGGAAAGTATACAAAGTTATATCTAGCACCACGTGTTAAGTCAATTCCGAGAAAATAGGTAAATATGAAGAATAAAATAATTGCTCCTAAAATCAAGCTAGATAGAGCCTGAGTCATTAATTTAGTTTGCGGTGACGATAGCTGAATTTTGTAAGCGCGGATTAAAATTGGTGTGAACCAAATGAAGAAAATTAACATCACCAATCCAGAAGCAATTACTACTGGTAATTGAGGTGCTTCAACTGGTAGTAAAGAAATCATCGTAATCCAAGCAGCCATTGCTTGAAAAATCGGACTTATCCAAGCAAATCCAACACGCTCTCCTTGAATCCAATCGGTTAATTCATTGCCATAACTGTTGTTGATAAATATTGGTAGCCATACTACTCCTGCGACAAAAGTACCAAAAGCAACAGCATAAATACGTTTCCATGGAGAACTAATAAGGTTAAAAGTACGCCCTTTGACTATTGCGTCTTTGTCTTTCCATTCTCGCCATACCATAAACATCAAAACAAAGACTTCCCCACAAAGAGTGAGAGCAAAAAAGTAATGAGTTGCAATTCCTAAAGCGTTAATAATTACCCAAGCAAGTGCGATAGAAACGGGTAATTGAGTGCGGTTTTTTATATGACGTAGCGTAATAACTAAACAAGCAAGAGAAGCGATCGCCCATAGAATAGCCAAGGTATAATGACGCGCTTCTTGAGCTAAAAAAATAGCAAAGGGAGATACAGCCATCATTGCAGCAGCGAAGTGACTTATCAAACGGGAACGAAATGTTAGCCAGCTTAAACCGAATATCGCCGGAATTGATAATCCACCGAAAATAGCAGCAAGTAAGCGCGCACCCCATACAGAAACCAAGCCTTCAGATGTCGGAAATAACTTTAACCACAAGTGAGTTAACGTAAAATACAGCGGCGGATGGTTACTTTCGTTTAACAAATTGCTCAAGACATCACCAATACCAGCTGCAGAATTTGGTTGTAGCGGTTGCAATAAAGTATCAATGGTAATAGCTTTATCTAAAGGTACTCCTAAAAAACTATTTCCCAAGCTAAATACTAAAGTCGAAAATTCGTCAGTCCAAGGAGACTTACCAGACAGATTACTTAAACGCAAGCCAATTCCGATGACTAGCCAAACCAAAAGCAGCAAAAGGTACCCTCGGGAATATATGCGAGCTTTCATAGCTAACTATTAACACGTCTAGTTTGATACTAGACGCTCTTGTATGATTAAAGTTCGCTTTGTTTTGTAATCAAACTATTTGATTTGCGTGACTCGCCAACTAAGTTTGAGGTTTACCCAAAAATTCCACAGGGTAGCCACAGCAATAGCAATTAGATTTGCAATATAACGATTGGAATTTACAAAATTAAATACTAAATTCAACACCAATACATTGATTACTAATCCTGCCAGACAAATAATGTTGAATTTCAAGAATCGCTTCAAACGTTGATGCCATCCTTGTTGTTGTATGGCAACATCGGCAAAAGTCCAAGCGTCATTCCACAGGAAATTATTACAAATAGCAATTTCTCCTGCAATCATTTTACTGCGAGTTAAAGGTAAAGCTAAAGTATTGGGGTCGCTAAGTAAGTACAGTATCGCCATATCTATAAATACTCCACTTAAACCTACTAAACCAAAGCGAATAAACCTGCCGATAGGAAAACCCCAACGCTGGCTAAATTGTTCTACCGTTTCTGTGGAAAAACGCAATCTCAGTAAGTGGCGGATATAGTCAAGATAATGTTTCCAATTCACTTTACTTTCTCCATCATGACGTTCGCAAAATACATAACCCAATTCCGCGATTTCCCTTACTCTTCCTCTCCCCAAAACTTCTAAGAGAATTTTGTAGCCTATAGGATTGAAAATTGTATCTTCTACACAGCTACGACGCACCATAAAATAACCACTCATCGGATCGGAAACCCTACCTATGATTTGTGGTACGATCATTAGCCCCAACAACTGAGCGCCACGAGATAAAAAACGCCGAATAAAACTCCAGCGACTTACCCCACCACCTTCTACATGACGACTGGCAACCGCTAAATCTGCTCCTTTTTCAATAGCCTTTAGTAATTGCAACAGCATGTGGGGTGGATGCTGCAAATCCCCATCTATTACACCCAATATCCGCCCTCTGGCACTTTGCCACCCACGAATTACGGCTGAAGAAAGTCCCCGTTCATTTTGGCGGCGCATCACCTGTAATTGCGGGAATTCTGACATCATGGACAAGGCCACTTCCCAAGTACCATCCGGGCTGTTATCATCGACTATAATTAGTTCGTAATCTCCCGCTATACTTTCATCAAGCAAGCTACTCAATGTCCTGACGATTTGATTGATATTTCCAGCTTCGAGGTATGTAGGAATAACCAACGAGAATAGAATGCTTTGATTTGTAACACCCACTTCTGTTGGTAATCCAGGAATCTGTAAAGAGCCGCTAGGCACTGATAAAAGCTTCTTCGGTTGAATAAGACTCATGAAGAAAAAGAATATGCTGGCAAAGTGCTTTTAGTAATTATGCTTGAATTTAGCTTTTTTAGAATGGGTAATCGATAAAAGTAAGTAGTTAGTGGTGAGTAGTGAGTAGTTAGTGGTGAGTAGTGAGTAGTGAGTAGTGAGCTCGCGGAGTTAGGAATTCTACACATAAACCCAAACAACGGGAAAAGAGAAATAGGAAAGATAAGAAAAGAAAAAGAAGGAAAAAAAAATATGAGTATGGGTGAAAAAAAGAATA
>JBHJJJ010000062.1:0-11122 GCA_050042755.1 Rivularia sp. (in: cyanobacteria) | reverse complement strand
ATACTAATGGTTTTTGCAAAATTGAGAAAAATAGCACCTTATACATTTTTAGTGATGGTGCTTATGAAATAAGTTTATCTGATGGTCACCTTATGGGACTTGAGAATTTTATCCAAAGGGTTAAGCGTTTGTATCATGTTTCTAGCAGTCCTTTAGATAATATTCTTAATTGTCTTGTAGATTTAAAAGATATTAGTTTTATGGATAGTTCCGGTTTGGGTGCTTTAGTATTGGCATTTAAAACTTTGAGAGCTGCTGATACCAAGCTGGTACTTTGTTCTATTAACGAGCAAGTCAAAATATTATTTGAGCTTACTGGAATGGACAAAGTGTTTGAAATATTTTCCAATCAAGATGAATTTAATCAAGCTGTACTTTCCCAAATTGCTTAATTAAAGGCTATTTGGAGTATAGATAAATCATCATCAAAGGCATTTTTTGAATTCAAATCAACAAGACAATTGAGAATATTTTCTAGAGGGCTGCTAGAAAAATGATACAAGCGTGTAACCTTTTGGATAAAATTCTCAAGTCCCATAAGTTGACCATCAGATAAAGTTATTTCATAAGCACCATCACTAAAAATATATAAGGTGCTATTTTGTTCAATTTTGCAAAATCCATTAGTATATCTAACCTCTGGAAACATGCCAACAGGCATTCCGGGGGTTTTTAATAATTGAATGCTATTATTATTACTAGATAATAATATGGCAGGTGGATGACCGGCACTTGAATAAACTAATTCCCGTTTAATTTGATTGTAAACTCCATACCAAATAGTAAAATATTTATCATTTTGGTAACTCATTTGAAAAGTACTATTTAAGGCATTTAATACTTCCCTAGGTTGGTAATAATTTAAATCCTTAAGAGCACGGGAGCGTAGTAAGTTTAATACCGAAATAGAAGGTAAAGTCGCTTTCAGTCCATGTCCAGCGGTATCGAGTAGATAAATTGCTAAATAATCGTCGTCTAGCCAATAATAATCAAAACAGTCACCACCAAGTTGCTGGGAAGGAATAAATGTATAATTTATATTGAGGGGTTGGATTATTGGCGTAGGTAAAAGAGAACGCACATAATCGGCAGCTTCTGATAATTCCGCTTCTAAAATTTGCTTTTGAGCTTTTAAGTCTTGACTCATTTCATGCAAACGTAAACCAGCCCTTACTCGCGCCTGCATTTCATTTTGTTCTATGGGTTTGGTAATAAAATCATCAGCACCAGCATCTAATCCTTTAACACGATCGGCAACAGAATCCAAGGATGTCAAAAGAATAAAAAACGTGGTAGATAAATTGGGGTCTTTTTTGATATAACGACAAACATCAAGTCCACTTAATCCCGGCATTAACCAGTCACAAATAATCATTGCTGGACGAGAAATGACAGCTTGTGCAATCCCCTCCTCACCGTTGCTGACTGCAACTACTTCATAACCCTGCTTCTCCAGCATTCTTTTAAGCAATATTTGAACGGCTGGATCGTCATCGATTACTAATATTTGAAACATAAGAAGTAGCCGCTTGCTAATAAAAATAAAAAATAAATACGCCCGTGCCCAATGGGTAATAGAAAATAGATTTGCTTTTAATATTTATCGCCCCTATTTTCTGCCTTATTTACGACAGACAACTTTTAAGGGGAAAATCTATACATACCATCTTCCGATTATAGTGGCGATAAGGGATTTAGCCATAACGTCAAGCTACGTTTTAGCTGATTTAAATCGCGGTATACTTCTTGTTTAAACCACTGTCCGAAAGCATCCAAGGGATTAAATTCTTTACCCGGTTGCCATTTCACATCTTGACCTAAAGGTGTAACGTGGTTACCTCTGAGCGTCTGCGTTGTTACCATCTCCCCAAAGCGATTCTGTAACAGTTGAGTTAAACCGTATGATTGGTCAAGAGTATCATTACTAAATTTTATTAAAAAATTACGACGGATATTGTAATTTTCTTCCACCAGTTTTTCTGTTTCAGTGGGTGAAGGCGTAAACTCAACATTCACCGTAGCGTTCAATTGCTCTAGCAAAGGAATTGCATCCCGTGCGGCGTAGTTATTAAATGATATAAGGATATTACCCGCACGTTCGACTCCCGGGGAACAACCAATAAGAAAATGTAAATTGCATCCCATACTATGACCAAATCCATATATCGGAAGATAGCCCCTAAAGACGGGGTCTCTATCTTCCAATCGTACTAACACCCGTTCAAAATTCAGCAAAACTTGGGAAGCGATCGCACTATGGTCTAAGGTATTGACAAATGGGGTGGCGATAACCGCAAATCCTTTTTCTGCAAGATGTTCGAGTAACAAACGATAAGTTACGTGAGGTGCAGTAGCTACAAATGCACCACCCAAGAAATGAACGATACCGATGGGACGTTGGGGAACTATTACCCAACTACCAGCAATTTGTTTCCAATTCATGTTTTAACGGACAAAGAGCGAGGGTATTTATACTTTCTCATAGTAAAACCTGGACGGCGAGTATTGTAATCTAGCTTCAAGGCAGGCAATTTTTGTTAATATTATCAAGACAGTCCTATTTTAGATACTAGCTATACTCACAGTATCCACTCGTCAAGGGTTCCCATAGGAATTTTTTTCTTCTCAAAAAAATTCCTATGGGTGCCCGTCAAGGCTTCTCGTGTCACTCAACGAATAATTAATCGTTGTGCCCTCGCCACTACCAGCTAATAAATATTATTTCTGAATCTGTAATCTTTTCATTTCCTGCTGTACGTCCAGCGCAATATCTAATGCCTCATTAAGTAACCTACCATGTTCGGAGGCTTGTTCGGTTACTTGCATTTGAGTTAATGTAGCCAAATTATTTGTAAGTAATTCTGAATTATTTATAATAAACTTTTTATTTTCTCTCAAAATCCTTTCAGTTTTCAAAGCGCGAATTAAATCTGCTCTTGTATATTTAAGGGCTTCAATAACTCGTCTTCTTTCTTTGATCGTAACTTCCTGGTTGCCTGCAGCTTCAATTTTATCATTAATTTCTATTGCCTTGACTACAGAATTAAATCTATCAACTTCATGCAGAAGAGTATTTAAAGAATGTGTTAGATTCTCTTTAACTATTGAAACTCTTTTTTTCCAGGTAAAATACAATAATGATTGTGCAACACCACCCCCAATCAAGCAGACTACAAGAAATCGCAACCAATATGGAAGCGCTTCCAAGTTGCTAAACATATTGGTAACTAAATTCAATATAATATAACTGCCAAGAATTACAGCCAGTCCAATAAAAATTGCGGTTGCGCCTTCTGGTCCTTTGACTTTTTGCAAAAATTGCCTTACTAATAACTTCAACGGATTAACGATAATAATTAATTCGTCGTTAATAGGCAAATTCGTCAACTTTTGGAGTTCTTTTTTAGTAATCGCTAAGCCTTTTAAATCATCACGCACAGCTTCGGTATCCCCACCAGAAAAGTTTTTTGACTTATTATATCCTAATCAAACCAAGTGACAATATACTTGAGATCCATTAGTGTCAAGGGTTCCCTTAAAAGTTTTCTTTAAAAAAAACTTACAGGGCACCCATGATTTTTTTTCTTCTTAAAAAAAAATCATGGGAACCCGTCGGGTCTCCGTCAATACAATCTTGATAAAACTTATTATTATCCATAGTTAAATATATTGCCAATACAATAGAATATTTTTTGTAACAATAAGTTTCTTAATATACGATTATTTTTTAGTTTCAGTATATTCACATACAAAAATCAGCAATTATTTTGGAATAATAACTATTTATTTTACTCTTATCTATTTGTAAAAAAATAGATATACATATTACAAAAACATGAGTTCAAGATGAAACACAGTTACTTTCATAATGCCATCATATACAGGGCAGGGCTTCCGCTACAAGTTTAAGCACTGACTGGTAGATAGTTTGGTTGCACTTTTATCTTTCGCAGTATTTACAGCTTCGCCCGGGATAACTTCTAGACAATCAGATAATAGTACAAATAATACAAGGACTGGGTTTATGGTTTATTTAGTTCTTATATACTCTATTGGGAAGCATAACATAGAAATAAGAGAAAATAGCCCTTAGATAAAAGTACCATTACCTCCTAAATCATTTGGGATCGTTAACTCAGTTTTTTTTGAACAAATCGGGTTTATTAACGCGACTAATTCTTACAACTCCTACAGTATGATGGCTGTAATATAGGGTAAACTCAGGATACACAGAATCTGAGTAACTTGTGCATATTAACCGAAATTAAATCATTTTTTCAGCTTCTTTACATTCCTTGAGCACATACAAAAAAATTATGAAATATAGGAATCCGGTTTGATTAATGAAATTATTTATTGTTCCGATATTTTATACCCCCAGGGCAGCCGGGACCTGCAAAAATCAATTAGGATTCCTATAGATTTTTAGACAATCATCTATACAAACTTGATTTAATGATTTTTTTGGAAATAAACGAATTTTTATTTATTGAATAAAACATGAAGATTCCATAACAATAAAAATGTTAATAGCTTTCGATTTTGATATCATTTGTGTTGTAATTGAGAATTATAATTAATGGCTGAAAATTGCTCTTCTTCCACATATCGAGATAATTATGTTTTGGGAGAACATTCTTTGAAAACAATAGCAAAAAAGCGCATTATATGTGTAATATGTGATTATCAGATAGATGAAAGTGATGAATCTAATTTTAGTAAATTTAACTCAAATGTCAGAGCTTTTCAACAAGAAGAGTTTAAAGTTTGGCGATGTCCTAATTGCCACACTATTCATAATTTAGATATTGTTGATATTGCACCATATTACGAACAGTATCCAATAGGCAATTCAAGGTTGACATGGGTGATGCGCCTTTCCTATTGGAATTTGTCTCGACAACTAATTAAGCATGGATTTTCAAAAACTCATTCCCTGCTTGACTATGGATGTGCTAACGGTTTATTTGTGCAGTATTTGCAGCAACGAGGATTTACAAACTGTCATGGTTACGATCCTTATGCCTTATCGGATGGATTTGGTAATGACGCTATTCTCCAACAAGCGCCATTCGATTATATACTGCTCCAAGATGTTATCGAACATGTTGAAGATCCTAGAGAATTATTGTCTAAATTGGACGGTTTACTTGCACCTGGTGGTTATATTCTCATCGGAACACCTAACGCCGCAAATTTAGATTTAACAAAACCTCATTTATCCGATTTTTATAACTGCGTTCACGCACCATATCACTTTCATATTTACACTCCCGAAGTTCTAGAATATTTAGGAAATTGTCAAGATTGGAAAGCTGTTGATTTCTTTGAACGAGCTTATCACGATACACCTTGGTTAGGAGTAAATGCTCGTGCTTGGAATCAATATCAACGGTTATCTGATGGTTCTTTAGATGTGATTCACGAACCGATCGAGTTAAAAAAAGCCCTCACTTCTTATAAAGTTATATTCTATGGGTTTTTTGGATATTGGCTGAGTTATCACACAGAAATGTCAATCATGTTTAGGAAAAGATAATTTCTCCGTAAATAATTATCTTGCTAGTGATAAAAAGCCGAACAGAGTTTCTGAAATGGTAATTCTACAGGGGCAGGCTTTAAAACAAGTTAACTCGTGGTGAAGAGCGACATCTTGCAATCCCTAACCCTGCCCATTTTTTGCAAAAATTCTAACCCGTGACTTTGATTAAAGTATCGAAACATTAAGGAATGTTGCATTTCAATTAAATTCAGGGGGTAAAGCGGAAAAACGGTTAAAACTCCGTGGTACCATGCTTCGAGGTAATGTCAAGTATGGGAGAAGACCTTTGACACTTAGGGTTGCTGTTGTTGGCTCAGGTCCTGCGGGTGCATCTGCTGCTGAAACTTTGGCGAAAGCAGGTATTGAAACCTATCTATTTGAGCGTAAGTTAGATAATGCTAAACCTTGCGGTGGTGCTATACCACTGTGTATGGTAGGTGAATTTGACCTCCCGGCTGATATCATCGATCGTCAAGTCCGGAAAATGAAGATGATTTCACCCTCCAATCGCGAGGTTGATATTATTTTAGAAAAACAAGATGAATATATAGGAATGTGCCGCCGCGAAGTTTTAGATGGCTTCATGCGGAATCGTGCCGCTTCCTTAGGCGCTCATTTAATTAATGCTACGGTTCATAAATTAGATTTTCCCACAAATAATACAGATCCTTATACCATCCATTACCTTGACCATACAGAAGGTGGCGCACGGGGTATTACTAAAACTCTGAAGGTGGATTTGATTGTAGGCGCTGATGGTGCAAATTCCCGTATCGCCAAGGAAATGGATGCCGGGGATTATAACTATGCTATTGCTTTCCAAGAACGCATCCGTATTCCGGAAGACAAAATGGCATACTACAACGACTTAGCAGAAATGTATGTCGGCGATGATGTTTCTACCGATTTCTACGCTTGGGTTTTCCCCAAATACGACCACGTAGCAGTGGGTACGGGTACCATGCATATCCATAAGGCAAGCATTAAGCAATTGCAAGCTGGGATACGCGCTCGTGCTGCGAAGAAACTCGCTGGCGGAAAAATTATTAAAGTTGAAGCACACCCCATCCCCGAACATCCCCGTCCCCGTCGTGTTGTGGGACGCATTGCATTAGTAGGTGATGCTGCTGGTTATGTAACCAAGTCTTCTGGAGAAGGAATTTACTTCGCGGCTAAATCCGGACGGATGTGTGCCGAAACCATTGTGGAAATCTCTAATAGCGGAGAGTCTATCCCCACCGAAGACGATTTAAAAATCTATTTGAAACGTTGGGACAAGAAATACGGTCTTACCTACAAAGTACTCGATATTTTGCAAAACGTATTTTACCGTTCCGACGCTACCCGCGAAGCATTTGTCGAAATGTGTAGCGATCGCGATGTTCAGCGGTTGACTTTTGACAGCTATTTATACAAGACAGTTGTCCCAGCTAACCCCATCACCCAACTTAAAATTACTGCTAAAACCATTGGTAGCCTAATTCGCGGTAACGCTCTTGCTCCCTAATTGAAGAGAGCTTTCCCTACAGAAGGGAACCTTGGAGACTAGGCATTCCTCAAGTAATAAATAGTCCTATCCTGTTGCCCTAAGGACAACATGGTGGGACTATTTATTTTTTTGTTGCTCCCCTAGCAAACACCGCAACAAAACAACAAGAGAAGAAAATTGAAGATTGTGTCTTGTATGCCGAAGCTTTTTTGAACTCCCCACTCCTCGAGATGGAGTCTTAAAGCTTGCCCATGTTAAGTAGAATTCAGGCTCTGGTTATATAAAATGTGTCTCAGTAATAGCCTCTAACATATCTTAATTTTTTATACATAATTTCTTGAGAATGATAATCAAACTTGACAATAACTTTAGATATCTCATACTATTATTAAGTGTAAATATCTATAAGAATTATTTATCATTAATTCAGTAGTAATGGTCATCTCGGAGTTAATCTACCAGCGTCGCGTACTTCTATTACAGTAGAAACATGAATGTTGCGTACATGAGTAAATAAAAATACTAGTATTTTTATGTATTTTGAATTGAAAATATTTATAATTTGACTCGCTCAAATATGAAGATTATATGAAAATTAGCATAAGTCTTGGCGAAGTATCCGTGTCTTTACTAATGTAGACGAGTTACTTATATGTTAATTGCTCCCTTATTGGAGTTGAAGTCTAAATATGAAATTAAGCTCGCTTTTTAATATAGCCGTGTTTCCATTTGCACTTGCAGCTTTGAATATAATTGGTTCCCCCAATCAAGCGAAAGCTGCTACTTTTTCAGGTAACGTTAGTGGTAGCTGGGGAAAACCGACGGCCGGTAGTATTAATACTGACCCTTTTTATACTGGTGAAGATACAAATACATTTTCTTGGGGAGATCCAACTCCTTTTGAAAATGCGTCTTCCAACCAACTTGTATTTCAAGGAAATTCTTTTTCTGCTTCGGAGGGTTCTTTATTTAAGATCGGTGATTTAACCTATGTCAATGGTACTGTACTTTTACATACAAGCGTAGAAACTGTGTCTCTTGAGTTGGGTGTATCCTTCACCGATTCAACTGAGGTTGACCAAGTTTTTGACTATGAGTTTTATCTACAAAATACTCCTAACCTTTCAAACGATCCAGAATTAAACGCAGATTTTGTATTTGTTGCCAACAATGATGCTGAGCGTAGCTTTATCTATGGTGGCGAGGAATATACTTTATCTTTAACTGGATTTAGTGAAGATAACGGTAAAACAAACCCATCAGAATTCCGAGTGCTTGAAGGAGAGAAAACTACATCTGCTATTTTTGCTCAAATCAATAAAGTTCCCAAACCTAAAAAGGTTCCCGAGCCAGGTTTTCCGGTAGCTTTATCTATACTCGGTGTTTACTTGATTTCTCGCAAAAAAGCTAAGAAGATTCAATAATACTATGCAGGGATTTTGGATTGAAAATGTGAGTAGAGGGTATGATTTTTAGGCTTGCTGAATCTTCCTTCTAAATTTACATTTTCGGCACGACTGAACAAAGATTTTTTGGGCTTTTGTCTCTCTACGTAAGACTCATTCCTGTCATAGGAAAAAATTGTACCTCTTGATTGTGCTCGAGAAAGATCTTCTGGCTTTGTCTTCTAATAATTTGAAGTTAAATTCGTCCTTGCTCCCAATCAATTTAACTATGTCTTTGTACTACCTAACTCCCTGTTGCTGATACTGTTACAAACAAGCATCTGGGATCCTGAGTAGTAGTAATTAGTTTCCATTTATTCGAGCATAATTATGTGATTTTTTTAGTAATTTCACACTACCCGCTTCAAAAAACGGAGCATTAATTGAGAAATTTCTCAAAAATTGAGGAAAGTACAGTCAAATTCCCCATCATTTATCTCAAAAGAATAATAATGATTATTCTCAGTTGCGTCTAAAAGAGGTTATCACTGTTCGTCTTGCTACCCTTCAAATATCGGATTTTTAATCATAAACAGGCTTTTGGCTACAGCTAAGGATGCCTATTGTATAATTTATTCTATCTAAAGGAGGATTTAAATATTTGACTATTGACGACAGTGTAATACACATGTAGCATGAAAAGCTTAAAGGTGACAGACTTGCACACAAAAAAAGCGCGTGCATCATGGCAAACTTACGAGATATAGCTAACTACTTTCGTCCGTACTGGAAACTGAGTATATTTAGTATTGCAGCGTCCAGTATTTTTGAACTTCTTGATTTACTTGTACCTTATGCCATTGGACAGATATTGAACCTGCTTTCTGGGCAACCATTGGATGGATTTATTAGAGGTGCGATTGCCACGGTTTCCAATATGACGAATTATCCAGTAAATAACACTTTATCTATGGGTGTTTTACTGGGTTTAATTTTCGTTGTCACGGTATTGAGAGCGCCCACTCAGCCTTGGTTGAGTGATTGGTTTCACTGGAAAATTGCATTAAAAGCACGTCGAGATCAAAATCAAAAAGCAGTAGAAAAAATTCTCACCTTACCTTTAGAATATTATGATGAAAACAACCCCGGACGTATAGCTTCGAGAGTATCAAAAGGAATTACCAATTATACATGGACTTATCCAGAGATCACCGGACAATTGTTTCCGAAGTTGTTTAGAGTTTTGGGAATTTTTGTATTTATTTGTTTCGTTGATTGGCGGATTGCACTTATATTTTTGACTTCCTTTGTAGTGATTCTCAGCTTTACTTTAAAGCATTTGCAGCAAATAATTGAATACGAAAGTCGCTTAGATAAATACATAGAAAATACCGAAAGTCGGACATCCGAAATTGTCAGTAACATTAAAACAGTCAAAGCATTTGCAACCGAAGCCAAAGAATTAAAGCGTCAAAAACAACGCTTTGAACGGGAATTAAACGTGGTGGTATATCGTATCCATAAAGGTTACGTAAAACTAAATACCTGGCAAAAAAGTGTGATTCAATTTTGCGTATTCGTGATACTTGGTTTAACCTTAGCTGCCACCATAGAAGGTAGAATTACTCTGGGTCACTTTATTACGACTTTAACCTTATCGAGCATGGCATTTGCTGAACTAGAACCAATCAGCATCCTTGCAGAAGTATTCGCCCGTCGTTACAGTTCCATGTTGCGGTTTCAGGAATTTCTTCAAGAGCCATCGGGGATTGATTCTAAGGGACTTTTATCAGAGCAAAAGCAAGAGTTTTCTTATAACTTTACGGGGAAAGTTGAATTATCCCATGTTAGTTTCGGTTACGAACCCAGTCGTCCGATTTTGCAGGATATTAATCTATTAATCGAACCATATCAAACAGTAGCATTAGTGGGTCGCAGCGGTTCGGGTAAATCGACATTAGTAAAACTGCTGTTTCGCTATTTTGAACCCCAAGAAGGGAAAATTCTGATGGATGGCGAGGATATCCGTGACTTAGATGTGGGAGGATATCGGCGCAGATTGGCGATCGTTCATCAAGAAGTAGATATTTTCAACGGTACAGTTTTGGATAACCTTACCTATGGAAACGAAAACGTCAGTTTCGCGCAAGTTGAGGAAGCTTGTAGAATAGCCAAACTCGACGAAGTGATTAGTTTCTTATCGGAAGGTTACTATACCGTAGTCGGAGAACGTGGCGTAAGGTTGTCAGGAGGGCAACGACAGCGAGTTGGGATAGCCAGAGCCTTGTTAGTCAATCCAGACGTACTCGTATTTGACGAAGCCACATCCAGCTTAGACTATGAATCCGAACGTTCCATACAATTAGCCATGCGTTCCATTCAAGGCACTCGCACCACCATAGTCATCGCTCACCGACTGAGTACCGTCAGAGAAGCCGATAAAATCGTCGTATTAGATAAAGGAAGAATAGTGGAAGTGGGTAGCCACGAGGAACTATTGCAAGAACAAGGAATTTACAAAAGATTGCACTCACTCCAGGAAACTGGGGTAATCACTTAGGAGTTAGGAGTTAGGAGTTAGGGGTTAGGAGTTTTGAACTCTCCCCATAAAACCATAAAACCAAAAAACCCAAAAAACCAAAAAACAAACCCAAAACACACAAGGGTTAGGGGAAAAATAAAAAAAATAAAGTGTTTTAAAGAAAC
>JBHJJJ010000061.1:0-73132 GCA_050042755.1 Rivularia sp. (in: cyanobacteria) | reverse complement strand
CCTTGTGCGATTAGTTATGAAGCTCGTCAAGGGAAGTATCAGGATCAACCGGAAAGGGTGACGATCGCGAGGATTTAAAAGTTCAATCGCTCTCACTCTGGCTATAGTGGAGCTACTTTTACAAAGCCAACGAAGGTTGGCTTGATTTGGTGTATATTTTTTTATTCAGCAATCTCTAGGTAAGATTTCAGATTTATAATATTTTGGCTTTGATATACGGGAATTTATTAATCTTTTCATGAAAGTGTAATTCATGAGCTTTGATAATATTTGCAAGGTTTTAGCAGAAAAATATCCCACAGAATTTGTTAACTGGTTGCTCGGAGAACAACAAACAACAGTCAAAGTACTCAAAGCAGAATTGAGTTTAGAACCACTCCGAGCCGATTCAGTGACATTTTTACAAATACCAAATCAAATTTTACATATCGAATTCCAAACTCGAACTATCTCAAATCCACCATTACCATTTAGAATGCTGGATTATTACATAAGGTTGATACGTCAATATAAAGTTCGGGTTACCCAAGTTGTGATTTTCTTGCAAGAGACAAATAACGAAATCGCTTATACAGAACAATATGTCAGCGAAACAACAACCCACCGTTATCGAGTATTGCGGATGTGGGAGCAAGATTCATCAATGTTTCTCAACAATCTGGCATTATTACCATTAGCACCATTAACACAAAGATACCAGAAACCTTATTATCTCAAGTAGCTCAGACTGTTGCTAGAATTCCAGATAGAAACACCAGACAAGAGATTGCAGCATACACTGAAATTTTAGCCGGTTTGAAATTTGAAAAGAACTTTATTCGTCAATTATTAAGCGAGGATATTATGCAAGAATCTGTTATTTATCAAGATATTTTACAAAAGGGAGAAGAAAAAGGAAAGCAGGAAGAAGCCTTTCAATTTGTGATGCGTTTGTTAACTCGACGCTTCGGTGAAATAGATTCATCAATTATTGAGCGTATTCGGTTATTATCTATCGAAAAATTGGAAATATTGGGAGAGGAATTAATTGATTTTTCTGCGATTTCTGATTTAGTTACTTTATTGGAACAGCAGGAAAATAGTTAAATCATATATTTTATTTAATATATTTTATTTTGTAGGGTGTGTGACGGTTACGATAATTTACACCTATAAAGAAATGATTTGAAATTACCGTCACGCACCATAAACCTAAATCATTCTCAATATACAAGGGTGTGTAATACCTACAAAAGATTTAATAATTCGATAATCCTTTATTATTCTTCATTCTAAATTCTAAATTCTAAATTCTTCATTATGGTCCCAATTACAATTAATATTTCAGAGCATCAATTGCAAAAATTACAATAATTAGCGCAAAAATTAGGAATATCTACTGAAGAACTATTATCTGCGAGTCTAGAAGATTTATTAAACTATCCTAAAAACGATTTTACAGAAGCTGCTAATTATGTATTGCAGAAAAACGCTGAACTTTATCGACGATTGGGATGATTAAAGATACAAAATTTCAAAAATATTCGATAAACTCAATTTTTGATAAAAATTTTGATGGCTCCGCTGTTGCAGTCAACAAGGAATAAAAAAAGAGAGCAAAGTGCTAAAGGGCTACTATTAAGTTCTCGACGCAACCACGCACACAACCCGCAGCCCGAGGCTGTTGCTAGCCCAGTTAGGGTCGAGACTGTAGCGGTTAGCGGAACGGCAGTAATCAGGAACGTGCTGCCACGAACCACCGCGTAGTAGTCGGGAAGGATTATCATTACGATCAGTTTCTACCCAAGCATTACCATTATTTGGCGCATCATTGTAAATATCATGCCAGGTATCTTGGCACCATTCCCAGATGTTCCCGTGCATATCATATAAACCGAAAGCGTTGGGTGGGAATTGTCCTACTTCTGTGGTGCTACGACGATATTTTCCTTTTGGTGCAGAAGCATAAGTATTATTTCCGTAGTTGACTAAATCAGTGGTAATGGTTTCGCCAAAGTGAAATGGTGTAGTAGTATTAGCACGACAAGCATATTCCCATTCAGCTTCACTAGGTAAACGATAGGTAAGTCCTTTCTGTACTGTCTTTTTATTCAACTCTTTGCAAAATTTCACAGCATCATTCCACGAAACTCTTTCTACGGGAAGTTTATCTCCCTTGAAAAAAGATGGATTTTTACTCATCACTTGTTGATATTGTTCCTGAGTAACTTGGTATCTACCCATAAAGAAAGCAGGTACAGTTACATTGTGCTGTGGTTCTTCATCATCATCTCGTCCCTTTTCCCCCGGTGGTGAACCCATTTTAAAAGAATCACGAGGAATAGAGACCATTTCTAGAATTACACCATTACCCAAGTCTTCCTTAAAAAACTTGGCTTCCTTTTTAGAATTGGGTTTAACTACTTCTCCCTTTGCATTAACCGTTACAGTCTCAAACTTAACCGTCCACAAAGCTCCTTCAGTGGGAGGAATGTATTCAGGTTCGGCAACAAGCGAACCTTTAAACATCTCACGACCCACTACTGCGATCGCCAACCCTCCACCCCCCAAACCAGCCCACTGCAAAAACTTTCTTCGACTAGTAATACTTGTAAATAGTTGTTGAATTTTTTCTAATTGCTGTTGCTGTTGGCGTTGACGTTCTTCTCGTTTGCGTGACTTTTCTGCTTCTCGTTGTTGTCGCAGTTGTTCTGCTTCCTGTTGCTGTCTTATTCTTTCTTGCTCCTGCTGTTGTCTTCTTTCCTCTTCTTTTGGAGCAATAATTGGCTTTTCAATCTGAGATACTTCTTTATCGGTAAGTTGTAAATATTGCTGTAAATATCTTAGTCGTTTGCGACTTGCTCTACTCAGGGGAAATTCTCGAAAAACTGCTTGAGAAAAACTGTTGCGATACTGTAATAAATTCTGCTGATGCTGTTGTTCTGTTTGAGCAGCAGTTTCGGTAGTTGTTCCTCTTTCTCCCGTTGAGGAAGTAAGATTATTTGAATCCGTAGTAGAAGATTGTCTTTGAGTAATTCTTGAAAATGCCTCAATAGCTTCCACATCTGAACCCCTAGCAGCTACATTTACCCGAATCCATAGCTGTCTGGCTAATTCCCAATCATTTTTAACTTCAGCTTGATAAGCATCCAGCTTCAACTGGGCAATATCAGCCAATGTGGCGTAATCAGGTAATAAGATTAGGTGATACTTTGTAGCAGGTTCGATAACAGCATAGGGTTCTTGCAAAGGTCGTTCATATTTACGATTGATTTGGCTGACTCGATAGCGCAAACGTTGATACAGTCGTTCTACCGTTGCACAGTTTCCTTCCCCCTGTATCTTTAAACTTTCTAATAAAGAATGAGTAAATGAACCGTGACTTAATTGTTCAATTTCGTAGGACTGTTGATTGGGACTACAAGCATAGAAGGTAATTACTCCGGGCTGTTTTTCTGTACCAATACCAATTCCATTCCTAGCCCCTGTATCCCGGCAAGCATCTAAAAACATTACTACATTATCAGCACCCCATCGCCGCAATCTCTCTGTAATCCAACTCACAGACAAAGCACTATGTTCTATATCCCCTGGGTCGCTATCGGATAACATGAGATAGTCGCGATTGTGATAGCGTTTACCATGTCCGGCAAAGAAAAACCAAAGATTGTCCCCTGCTTTCAATTGAGGTTTTTCAAACTGTGCCCTAAAAAAACGCCGCAAATAACCATAAGTAGGTTCGGTAGGAAAAGCAGGAGTAGTTAGGGTATTAGGTGGAGAATCTTTAGTAAATAGAAAAACTTGGTCAAAATAAGCTTCTCTGAACCAAGTTTCCATAGCCTCAGCATCTCGCTGAGCATAATTAAGATTTTGTAGGTTTTCGTAGTCATTTATGCCGATCGCGATTGCCCAATTTTCACCCATCTGATACGCCGATTATCTCCGCTTAAATTTAAAAGTCATCGCTCCTTTACCTCCAGCTTTTCCACCACCAATTCCAATCAAACTGATTTGCCCTTCACCGTTAATTTCTACAGATAACTCAACTTCATCAAGCTGCATTTTGGAATTCGGTGTTTCTGCTTCATCAAGCATTTCTCTCATTGCTTGCAGAAATTCCCTCATTTGTCCTTTGAGTTTACTTACCTGAACTTTGCGTTTGGTAATAACTATTTCGCCTTGTTTTTTAGATACTACTATTTCCTCAGTAGTTTCCGTACCGCCGAGTACTCCTCCCACATCATCACCTCCTCTGGAACCTCTAGGAGTTGATGTGTCATCGTTCTTTGATGTTTCTGATATTTCTTCGGTAACAATCCAAATTGCGTCTGGGGTAGAAGTTGCTGATGACATAAAAATAATGGGTTAAATGATTAAACGACTTTAGGTTTAATAAGCTGTTACGCACTTAATTTGTATAATAGCGAGATTTGTATAATACTAGTGCTTTGTTCTGTAAAATATGATGAGTTTTCTATCACACTCGCCCGGAGGTTGAAAAGCACCGCTCTTTTAGCTAAAGTCATATAAATATGACTAGAACAGAGCCATCATATATATTTAATGCGACCATTAGGAATAAATTCCCAAGCTAATAACAAAAGTCAGATAAATTGGACTAAGTAAGCATTCCAGTACGTTTTAACGTACTTTGTGTATTAGCCTTGAAATGAATTTCAAGGCGGGGATGTGGGTTTATTGATAAACGTTCACTGTTAATTGTTAATTGATAACTGTTCACTGATTAAGGTGCTAATCTCGCTTTAGCTAAACGATGAGACTTATACCATTCTGCTATGGCTGGAGCCCAGTTTTCAAAGTGAACTAACATCAATTCGCAGAGTTTTTGAATTTCAAGTTGAGCATCTTTTTTGTTTCTCATATCTAAAAAATGCATCAAAGAGCGTAAATTGAAACTAACTATGAAATGCTGGCGATAATCAAATGGCATTTTCCCTCTAATATGTTCTTCAGAAATACCATAGTCAAAATCAGTTTTGTATCGCTTAACTGCTTCCATACACCAATTTAAATCAGCTTCTCTTTGTTCTGGAGAATAGTAATATTTTTTTCCTTGTCGATTCGTGTAATCACCTACTGGACGTAGATAAAAAACATCTTCTATATCTTTTTTACCTTCTGCTACGTGAATAAATTGTTCGGAAGTATATCTAAAAGATTGAACATCAAAAGATACACTAATACGATGAGTACGTGCTTGTTGCATGACGCTGTGAGGGAAATAGCCGCAGTTAAACACGATTTGGGGATGCTCTATTGGGCCATAATGACCTCTTTCTCCAGCTAAAAGACGTTTTACTATAATTTCGCCACATTTCGATTCTGAGGGGAATTTGTCGCGATCGTCATATACGAATCTATCGGTGTAGTCTTGATGCATTGCAGCGTAAATAACTTGCTGCGGATTGGATGTTTTTGTGATAACTTCTACTCGAAATCGGTTCATGTTTTATTTTGGCAATTGAGCATTGGGAATTCTATCACCGATAATTCATAAAGGTTTAAAATAACTGAAAAATATTGTTTTTTTAATCGAGGGGTAAGAAGAATTATGGCTTTAACTGCATCTACAATGTTGTCTTTAGGGACGGCGGCTCCGGATTTTCAACTACCTGATGTGGTATCTGGAGAAACTATTTCCCTCTCAACATTTACTGATAAAAAAGCTTTGCTGGTGATGTTTATTTGTCGTCACTGTCCGTTTGTAAAGCACGTACAGGAAGAATTGGCTCAATTAGGATAAGATTATTTACAAAGTGATTTAGGAATTGTTGCTATTAGTGCCAATGCTGTGACAAATTATCCCGACGATGCGCCGGATTTATTAAAAACAATGGCCACTGAATTAGATTTCAAGTTTCCTCTGTGCTATGACGAAAGCCAGGAAACGGCAAAGATTTATACTGCTGCTTGTACGCCTGATTTCTTCCTATTTGATGACGATCGCAAACTATTTTACCGCGGACAATTGGATGATAGTCGTCCGAGCAATGGTAAGCCAGTGACGGGTAAAGATTTACGTGCTGCGATCGATGCTGTTTTAGCAGGTAAATCGTTGAGGGAAGAACAAAAGCCGAGTATTGGTTGCAATATTAAGTGGAAACCGGGTTCGGAGCCGGATTATTTCGGATAGTTGATAGTTGATGGTGGATAGTTGATAGTTGATAACCACTAACCACTAACCACTAACTACTAACTACTAACTACTAAATTAATGCTGAATTTCCAAATTGAGGATGTAATGTCCCAACTGAACTTTTCCAGCCCATAATTCGTATTCCACGCGTAAATGTTCTGGTAAGGGATGCCCCGTCAAAGTAAGATGACGTGTAAAGTTTTTCAGGCGAATTGGGTGGTTATTTTGCAAGGATTCATTCGGTAGCCAGTAACGAGTCACACCGTAAACTCCTTTTTCCCAGAAGTGACGATAGCTCAGATGTGGATTGCCTTGCATTGTCATGGTTACTCTATAAGGCGATATTTCCAACCATAGAATTCTTGGACTACTTGAAACGCGAGGATTTGTTTGTGCCGGTGTTGAGAGAGGATTTTGGGAAGTTTGGGTTTGTGCTTCAAGGCATGTTTTAATGGGTGGCGCATTCAATAATAGATGAAAGCGCTGGCTATCTTTTTGATATAAGGTAGCAGCAGTTTCGACAACAGACTGGACTGGTAAATCTGTTGAAATTAGTGATAAGCAAACGGGTTTGCGTTGATGAGTCAGCATGGGAGAGATAGTGATGAGAAGCTATTGGATAAATAAGTTTAATATTGGGGTTAGGTGTCTGGATTTAGCGGTAGGATACTAGCGAGGAAGTTTATACATTAAGCTTTTGCTTATATATAAGTTCCCGTACAGTCACACGCCAGTTTATCCTAATGTCGGCTTCTGTTATAACCGTAGAAATTAAACAAAACCGGAACCACAAGTTAGTTATTCGACGACCTGTTGAGGGACTATCTTTAAATGGTAAGATTCGAGTCCCTGGTGATAAATCTATCTCCCATCGAGCTCTGATGTTGGGTGCACTTGCCGAAGGTGAAACCTGTATCGAAGGATTGCTTTTGGGAGAAGATCCCCGCAGTACAGCTAGCTGTTTCCAAGCTATGGGGGCAGAAGTTTCAGATTTGAATACTGAATTGGTAAGGGTTAAAGGTATTGGTTTGGGCAATTTACTCGAACCCCTTAATGTCTTAGATGCTGGCAATTCTGGTACCACGTTGCGATTGATGTTAGGAATTTTGGCATCCCATGGGGGACGTTTTTTTACCGTTACAGGAGATGATTCCTTACGTTCGCGCCCAATGTCTCGTGTTGTTAAACCTTTGCAACAAATGGGAGCGCAAATTTGGGGAAGAGATAATAATTCTAAAGCACCCTTGGCGGTTTGCGGGCAAAACCTCAAACCAATTCACTACTATTCTCCCATAGCTTCGGCTCAAGTGACATCCTGTATTTTACTGGCCGGTTTATCTATCGAGGGTAAAACTACCATAACTGAACCAGCTTTGTCTCGGGATCACAGCGAACGAATGTTACGAGCATTTGGCGCACAATAGGATATTGATACCAAAACTCTCAGCGTTAGTGTTAATGGTCAGGTCATATTATACGGACAAAACGTAGTTGTACCGGGAGATATAAGTTCGGCAGCTTTTTGGTTGGTAGCTGGTGCAATTGTATCAGATTCGGAGTTACTGATTGAAAATGTCGGCGTTAACCCTACTCGTACTGGTGTTTTAGAAGCTTTGGAGATGATGGGGGCTGATATTGTACGAGAAAATGAGAGGGAGGTTGCTGGGGAACCTGTAGCCGATCTGAGGGTTAGTTCGAGCAAACTTAAAGGCTGTAAGATTGAGGGAGATATCATACCAAGATTAATTGACGAAATTCCCATTTTAGCTGTTGCGGCAGTATTTGCCGAAGGTACTACTGTAATTAAAGATGCCGCCGAGTTGCGAGTTAAAGAGAGCGATCGCATTACTGTAATGGCGAATCAACTCAATGCAATGGGAGCTAGCATAAAGGAATTACCAGACGGTATGGAAATTACTGGCGGTACTCCCCTTACTGGTGCCGAACTTGATAGTTTTACCGATCATCGCATCGCTATGAGTTTGGCGATCGCAGCTTTGAATGCATCGGGTGAAACTACCATTAATCGTGCAGAAGCTGCGTCGGTTTCTTATCCGGATTTCTTTGACACTCTTAAAAGAATTATTTAGTTCAAATATTTCAATTCAAATTTTTCAAGATCAAAATGTAATAATTCTTATCCTTTAAGTTAGCTGGGGTAAGAATTATTTTTAAGAGATTTTAATGAGTTTAAATAATTTCTAATTAATGTAAGGATTTGTTTCTGGAAGATGATAAATTTTTATTTTATTTATCGGTTATTTTTGTAAAAAAAGATGAATATTTATTTGAGGAACGCAGGGCAAACCCATCTAAATTTATAGCATTGGCTATTGACTAAGGAGCTTAGATATGTATAAAAGGATAAATCAAGGTTTATTGTCGAAAGTCTTTTTTCTACTTATAAAAATAGAGTCAAAAGCCCTACTAAGTAATAAGTCAATAAGCATCACTTAATGCGACTAGTTGGGGGTTTGTTGAGAATATAGCTTTCTTGATGACAAGATGCGTTCGCCCTGTTGAGGAACGGATATTAACTTAAAAAAGGAATTTCACTCACCAGGGGTTGGAAACCCTTGACTAATAGCGAAAGTCCATTAAAATATATTTTTAAATAGCCATTCAACTAGCAGCGGATAATGACTTACGAATTGTTTAGGAACATTTACTCCCGTTCCGCTCTAAGATTTCCTATAAAATTTATCCCTCACTCCCTCCCTTAATTCCTTAGGAAATCTTTCACCGGGAAGGGAGTATCAACAGATAATTGACAGCATTTATTTGTATTTCTCTCGACATTTCCTTCAAACAACGCAAAAGCCAGTTTACTTGTTGCTGATTTGGAGAATTTATTGTACAAAAATAAGGAGAAATATGTTGAATAAATTGGTCGAATTATATAATCCTAGCTAAATAATTTTCGATTTGATTTAATAATTATTTGCGAGTTAAATTCTCATCACAAGCTATTTTCGCTAAATTCAAACCTGAATTATTAATAATTACAGCCTGCATAATTTTTTCAGACAAAAGTTGATTAAATGGAAATGAATTAGCTAATACATTGAAAGATATTACTAGAGATTCCGCTAACTTCTGTGTATTACCGGAATGATAAAGATCTAAACGCTACAAAAATGGTTTTCTTCTGTTTCAAAGCTTGCGAATTTTTCCAATTTATTTCGCAATCCATTACGTCTTTCTCGTCGTAACCAATCGGTTACAAACACTATAAAATTCATAGGCAGTGGGCAGTAGGCAGATTTGCTGTAGTGACTCACCCTTATTCATAGTGAGATGATCCACACGCGCCCGGGAATGAAAAATTGACGTTTTATACGGGGCGTGTGCCAGGGCAGCCTCTGCATAATTATTTATTTTTACTGAGACTTAAGATAGGAACTAAAGTTTTAATTGATACTTGTTATCCACTGCAGACTGCCGATTGCCGACTGCCTTTTTTGTAATTAAACGAAGGAAGAGCCAGAGTCTCGAAGTTGTTTGGAATTGGGATGGCCATTTAAACCCCAATCCATTCACGCGAAGGGTGGGAGTTATCTTACAGCACGCTTACGGTGGGGAATTAAACCCATATTTTTAAGTTAAAAAACTTGAATTTACCGTCACGCAATATTATCAACGAATTGGTGCGTGAGAGCATTATGATAATTATTTGATTGTGCTCGATAGATTCTCTTTGTGTACAGCACGCTACAAGGAAAAGCACAAATTGGTTATAATAATAAAAAAATAATTCACATAAAAAAAATGTAGAGACGTAGCAGTGCTACGTCTGCTCTACCTGCGTTATACCCAACTAATAATCTTAATTAACGATAATCCTGTCGCTGAATATTCCTCAACCTAGCTGCATCTCTCATCCCATAATCTCCACGAGTAAACCTATTTAACTGCATTTCAAAAAACTCCCGATTTGCTTGTAAATGTTCGGGGTTTTCATCATCTAAAGGATACAAAAGAGCCGTACGTAAGGCTTGAATCACTGCCGATGTTACGTTGTACATCGAACGTTGAAAAGTAATTCCCAACTGAATCAACATATCATCTTGGCTGCGACAATATTGTTGATAATAATCAACTAAATATTGTGGCAAGAAATGCAACATATCCTGCATTAATAATGTTGGGGGAATTCCTGCAGTACCTACAGGGAATACATCAGCATAAAGAATTCCATAGTGAAAATCTTTTTGTTCAGAAGGTACTTGCTTTGCTTGAGCGTTATAAGATTTTGTCCCCCGGAAAGGAGCAGTGCGATAAAATATTGCTTCTACATAAGGTAGAGCAGCTTCATATAACCATACGAAACCTTTCGATTTGGGAATAACTTCATAATATTCATCCCCTACATAAACATGATGATAAATTGGACGGCCTGCAACTGCAAAAATACCATTAACTAAAAAATCCATCGCTTCCGGTACACTTGTCAGTTTTCCTTCGTCATACATATCTGACATTTCAAAGAAAACTGGTGCCATTACTTCCCAAAATAAGCCCAGGTTGGAATAATAAGAGGCTTGACGACACTGTTCTAAAAACATATCCGGGAACAGTTTATAGAGCAACTGCATTGCCGGATTACCTTTAAAATAAGCTTTAATTGCTCTATCTGCGTTTTCCCTATATTCTTCAGTGTCTAGATAATCATCAAACTAACCTAAACCCATATCTTTCCCATGCCAAAGCATCGCTCTCATACAAGCTTCGGCAAATTCCATGTTAATTCTGTCATGGAATAAATGATGCCATAACTTTGGCATCTTCTTACCAGTTTCACCTTTTTCAATAAATTCCAAAAGTTCGGGATGTGCTGTTGCTTCTCCACGCCAAACTCTTAAATCGGCATCATCTCCAGCATAATGATTGTGTCTTTGTAAATACTCTTTAGGTAAGAAATATTTAAAAAACGGAAAAGGATTTAAAAATTCTCTTTCAGCAATATAAAGTAAATCGCGCCAATAAAAATCCATCGGTACGGCATATGCTTTATAAATACCGATAATTTGCATCAGGTTTTCCGGGTTATCCGGTAACATGGAACCACCAGCTTCTAAGCGGTGGATTACTTCTGCAAATTCATGATTTGATGGCGGTAATTTTGCTGTTATTTTATCAGGTGTTTGTACCATTTTTTAATTAGTTTTAAGAAGTATAGGGAATGGGGAATAGTGAGTACTGAATGGGAAATATTAATTAGTTATTAGTGAGCGGGGAATGGAGAATGGGGAATAGGATAAGAGCGAGTAGAGAATAGTTATTTGTTGCTAATTAAAAATCCCGTTAGCGTTTCTCAAAGCTGTCAATCTTGCGAGTATTGAATAGAAATCTCAAAGTGAAAGATATTTAATTTTCTCGCCACAGATGATTTAAGCATACTTTTATTCTTCCATATTCACTATTCACTATTCACTATTCTCCTTATTAATTATTCAAAGCTATTTGTGGAGTTACACTTTTCTCAATTGTAGGAATTTTTGCAACGATCGCGGTGGTTGTGGATTCGCTCCAACGTACTAACCAAGTAGGTTGTAATCCCAAAAATATAATTACACCTGCTAAAATAAATGCTGGCATTTTCTCATGCCAGAAAACTTTGGGATAGTAAGCTAAATTATTATCGAGTTTGCCAAAACAAGTACGGTTAAGCAGAATTACAAAGTAAACTGCGGTTAAACCCGTAGCGACAACACACAATATTGTTTGAATCGGAAAGACGGGAAAGCTTCCTTGAAACGCTAGAAATTCCGCGACAAAGCCTGTCATACCTGGAATACCGGCACTAGCCATACCACCCAATACAAGTAAAGCGCTAATTACTGGTAAACCTCTTACTGGACTCATTAAACCATTCAACTTATCTAACTCGCGAGTACCTACTTTGGTTTCTACAACTCCTACTAAATGGAAAAGGATGGCTAAAATTATACCATGGCTGAACATTTGCGCCATTACACCCACCATTGCTAAAGGAGTACTCGCAGCGGCTGCTAAAAGTATATAGCCCATATGACCTATTGAACTATAGGCTACCATACGCTTGATATCTTTCTGAGCGATCGCCGTTACTGCTCCATAGATGGCACTGATTGCTCCCCAAATAGCTAGAGTTGGTGCGATTGTACTCCAAGCTTCAGGGAATAAGCCTAATCCAAACCTTAAAACACCATAGGTTCCCAACTTTGCCAACACACCACCCAAAAGAATCGCTACGGGTGTGTTTGCTTCTACATAAGCATCGGGCAACCATGTATGTAAAGGTACCAAAGGAATTTTAATACCGAATCCTAGTATTATTCCCGCAAGTAGAATTATTTGCAGGGTTGCCGATAAGTTTTGGATTGAAATAGCATTGTAATTGAAGCTAGAGGAACCAGAAAGCCAAACTATACCCAAGAAGCTTGCTAAAATTAAAGCTCCAGAAACCGCAGTATAGATCAGGAATTTGATACCCGCATAGCTCCGCTTTTCGCCACCCCAAATCGAAATTAGCAGATAAAAAGGTATTAATTCGAGTTCGTAAAATAGGAAGAATAGCAATAAATTTTGTGCTGCAAAAGCACCTGCAACGCCACCACTGACTAATAAAATTAAAGAATAAAAAAGTCGAGGGCGTTTGGTTTCTTTACTACTACTGTAAATAGCAATCCAGGTGAGGAGACTATTTAACAACAACATTAATATCGAAATTCCATCAATTCCCAATTTATAGCTTAAACCGAGAGTTTCATTCCAAGGAAGATATTCCTGTAATTGTATTCCTGGATAATTAATGTCAAATTTGAATAATAAAAATAGAGTCCAAACAAAAGTAATTGCCGCAATTAATACAGCACCTAAACGAATTCGATTGCTAGGGATTTTCGCGGGTAATAAAGCAATTATCGCCGCTCCCCAAATAGGTATCCAAATTAAAGCGCTGATCATATTAGTCAATAGTTGTTATTAATTAGTTGATAGTTGTGAGTGGGCATGAGACATAGATCATTAATAATGTTTATAATTAACAGTTCACTGTTAACTATTCACTGTTAACTATTCACTGTTCACTGCTCACTGATGATTGTTCACTGTTAACTGTAAAAATTCATTCCCCCAATATTGCCAAGTAACAATCATTCCTAAAATACCGACTCCTAAAAGTACGGTAAACATATAAAACTGAGTTTGTCCGGTATTACTGTACTTTAAACCTTCACCACCACCAAGAGATACTAAACCAACTAAATTAACTATGCCATCAACCACAAAGCGATCGACCATATCTGTTAATTTTGAAAGTAAATCTACACCTAAAACAATACTCATTCTGTACAATTTAGGCGTATAGAAATCATAAGCAATTAAATCTTGTAAACCTTTCCAAGGGAAGCGTACGGGCTTGGGAATATTCCCTAAATAAATTACTCCGCCGATGCTACAACCGAAAATACTCGACCAAATTAATAACAGCGCAACATCTTTATTCAAAGTTGCCCAATTTGGTAAAAGGGATAAGTTTTGTAATATTAAAGGTAGATGCAGCACAAAACCTAACAAAATCATCATTGGTAGAGTCATTTGCCAGCTAACTTCGGGTGAACGTTCGCTCATTGGTTTACGTTTACCACCCCAAACTAAACCAAATTCCCTAGTTAAACTAACTGCTGTTAAAGCATTAACAATTACGATTACTCCTACTAACCAAGTTTGCGTTGTCCACAACTCTGAAGCTAATTTCAGTAACGCCCAAAAGCTACCTAAAGGCGGAAATGCTATTAAACCCAAAACTCCAACGATATAAGCTATACCCGATATCGGACGACGGGACCATAATCCCCCTAACTGCGTGATATCTTGAGTTATGCTGTTCCAGACGATAGTCCCAGTACTCATTACTAATAACGCCGCTCCACTAGCATGGGTAAGTAACAATAACAGCGCCGCTTCATATTGTTGAGTTCCTACGGCAATAAACACCAAACCCATGTAAGAACTAACTGAATAGGATAAACAGCGCTTGATGTCAACTTGCGCGATCGCAATTAAAGATCCACCCACGGCACTTAAAGTACCAATCGCTATCATTGCAGTAGAAACTATCGGCGATAAACTGAAAACTGGTTGTAGTTTAATTAATACCCAAGCACCACTAGCTACCACTACCGAATTCCGTAAAATGGTACTGGGTACTGGTCCTTCCATGGCCTCATCTAACCATAAGTGTAGAGGAAACTGAGCGCATTTACCCATAGGACCGGCAATTAATGCTAGACATACCAAAGATATCGTTTTCTGGTTAACGCTTGCAGTTGCCGCCCATTCTGCTAAATCGTTATAATTCCAGGTTTTAGTCAGGGGATATAATGCCAATACCCCCATCAACAAAAATAAATCTCCTATCCTTTTGGTTAAAAAAGCATCTCTAGCACCTGTCACAACCATTGGCTGACTAAACCATAATCCTACTAGCAGGTAGGTTCCTAAAGTGAGGACTTCTAAAATTACATAACTACAAAACAAGTTATTACACAAAGTTAAGGCACACAAACCAGCTTCAAATATTCCCAACAGAGAATAAAAGCGTCCCCAACCCCAATCCATTTCCATGTAACCGATAGCGTAAATCTGGGCTAAAAAATTTAACCCAGTAATTACAGTCATGGCTGCAAGGCTAATTGCAGATATTTCTAAATCGATGGATAATCTTAAACCCGCTGTTTCTAACCAAGGTATAAATACTTCATATGCTGGTTGATTCCAACCGGTTGACAATGCAATCGAGCTATGCATAAATGCCAAAAATGTCATGATCAAATTGACATAACCAGCTGGCCTCGGTCCTGTTTTATTAATGATCCCCGGTGACCAAGGGATAGCTAAAAGCCCGCCAATTAAGGCATATATAGGCACTAACCAAACTGTTTCTAGCAGATATTGCGCCATTCATTCTCCTCTAAATAATGCACCATAACAAGTCGCGGTTATAGATTTACAACCGTTTTATCAAAGTAAAATTTATAAAGTTCACTTAAGATTAATTTTTTTAATCTTATTTAAGTATAGGTTAACTTTATATTCACCAAAAAGGAATAACTTATTTAGAGAATTAAGCGATAAGTAGTCTAAATAATTCTTATATACTTATTTTTCACTTACATACATAGACTTTTATCTATATCAAATGCTTCAGGGCAATAAATACATGAGGAAGGAGTGAGGAGTTAGGGGTAATGAGTTAAGAATTGTAATTAATTATTACCAATGTCCCATGCCCCATGTCCATATCCATCTCAACTGTGAAACACTACACTAACTAGTGGCAAAAAAGTCCATAAAAGCCAGTTCAAAGAGGTGAAATGAAGCTTTGGAGTTGGTTGTGGTGGAGATAAAAGAGCTTCTACTCTTTCTTCTAAACGGTTTGCACCCACTGAACCCAATGCAGCACAAAGAACTCCTGATGATACCGGGGAACTACTGACAACCATTAGCAGAGATTCAGCAAGCAGCAAGGGATCCACCTCGGAAACTGCGCGAGCATCGGCTCGCAATTCCCGCAAAGTTAATAATTCTTGCCATAAAGCTTCTGAATTGGGTAGCCAAGCTGTACATTCTCGCATCCAACCCAACCAGAAAAACCAAAATGTATCGCGGTAATAATAATGTCCTTCTTCGTGGGCTAAGACAGCTTCTAAATGATTGCTTGAAAGGGTTTGCACTAATCCAGAACTCAGAATTAATTCGGGTTGTAAAAACCCAATTTGTCCGGCGAATAATGCTCCTGTATTTAGCAAACGTACTTGTTTGTCTCCTATATCCAGAAGGGGACAGTTGCGTACAGATTTTATTGACTGCCATCCAAGCCATGCTTGTTTTATCCACGTCATGGCGAAAAAAGCAAGAGCTGCTAAAGCGATTACATAGCCATAGCAACCCGTTTGCAAGCCGCCCATTGCACCTTGAGGCCCCATGAATAGCAGAGCGGAGGTTGTCGTGAAAATTAATAAGGGAGGAAATAGAAAGAAGAATAGCGATCGCTGCCAACGTTCATTCCATCTACCGAGGCATTGACTCCATTGATATCTTGTGGTTATAGCAACTATCAAAGCTGCAAAAATTATGAATAAATGCATTATTACTCCTCCCTCCTTTGCCGTGCAGCTTGAACTCGTTTTGCTATTGCTTGTATTTTCGCACTGGCAGCTTCATCTAAGCTATCTGCAAAGGCAGCAATTACATCAGGATTGCCCACTTTGAGAAATTGTTGTAACTGCTCGAGGGCTTGTATAACTTCTGCTTGTTGCTTTGTTAGCAATGGTTGCCAATAAAATGCCTTTCCTTGTTTATTGCATTCGAGCCAACCTTTTTGCGTTAGTCGTCGCAACACAGTAGTAACTGAAGTATAAGCTAATTCGCGGTTGGGGTCAGCCAAAATGCGATCGTGGACATTTTTGACTGTAGCCTTGCCTAACTGCCAAACAATATTTAAAATTTCCGCTTCCAATGGACCGAGGGAAAGTTGTTTCGGACGGTAATCTGGTAAAGGAGCCATTTAGATTTTAGATTTTAGATTTTAGATTTTGGATGAAGATATATTACGAAATGTAAACACCTATCTAACCAAAAGTAGTTTGTTTCAAAGCGTTCTTTTCCAGATTACAGTTAACTGTTAACTGTTAACTGTTACCGGTTATCAGTTATCAACATTAATTTTATAGCTTCTTTTCCCCTTGTATCCCATCTCTCCATCTCCTCTCTTCCTGCTTCCTGTTGGCACCGGCAGCGTATTAAAATCTCGGCAGTGTATAAAGGCAGGTGTACCAAGCGCGTGAAGTTATTTATATATCATACTCCCGAAGTTACCCCAACTAACGAGATGCCAGCATGCGCGGTAGCAGTTGATGTGCTGCGAGCAACTACGACAATGGCAACAGTTTTAGCTGCTGGGGGGGAAGCTGTTCAAGTTTTCAGCGATTTGGATAAACTCGTGGAAGTCAGCGAGAAATTTCCCGTTGATAAACGTTTGCGGGCTGGAGAAAGAGGCGGTGCAAAAGTTCCTGGATTTGATTTGGGTAATTCTCCCCTTGACTGTAAGCCGGAAGTGGTTGAAGGCAAGCGCTTGTTTATAAGCACTACTAACGGTACTCGTGCTTTACAAAGAATACAGTCAGCCCAAACTGTTATTACTGGAGCATTTGTCAATCTAACAACAGTGGTGGAATATTTAGCAAAAAATAAACCAGAAAATGTCTGGATAGTAGGCTCGGGATGGCAAGGTAGTTATTCTCTTGAGGATACTGCTTGTGCTGGTGCGATCGCTCATCATCTATTAGAAAAAACTAAGTTATCTATAGATGATGTTACGGGTAATGACGAAGTGATTGCTGGGATGGCACTTTATTCTCAATGGAAAGAGGATTTATTGCAAATGTTTAAATATGCCAGTCACGGTAAACGGCTGTTAGGTATGGATTGCAATGATGATTTAAAATATTGTTCTCAAATTGATGTGTTAGATGTGTTACCAATGCAACAAGAGCCGGGGATTTTGAAAAAACACGTTTAAAAGATTGACAATGAATTATTGCCCTCACTCTGTAAGAGTGAGGCTACAGATACAAAGCCCGCCTGCGCGGGCTATATATTTATTATGGCTCTTTTTTCATGTTCCAATATGTAATTGTTTTTTCAAACGTGACTGGAGTTTCAATTGTTTTGATAACTTCAAATCCATTACTTTCATAGAACTTGACTGCTTCTTCTGTTTGGGTAAATAAATAGCAAGGTAAATCATCACAAGAAGCTCTTTTTAAAATTGGTTGAATTAATGAACTACCAATTCCTTGTCTTTGATAATCTTTAGATACTCCTAAAGCAAATAAACACCAAAATGGCTGTTTCAAATTTATGTTATAGTATATATCGTTTAAAAAAGAGAAAGGGAAACTATAATTTAATCCCCAATAGTAGCCTACTTCTAAACATCTCCATGTATCTAAAGGATATCCTAAAGGCGGTATCCAAGCTGCAACTCCTTTAATTTATGGAGTTGTATATACATGCCTTAATGGCTGACAGTAACGCAAAAATGCTTCCCAATAACTGCGATAATTTTCTTCATTATTCACAATAGTTGATTGAGAAAACATCTGCGAAAAAAAATCTTGTTGTTGTAGCTGTTCTTGATTTTCCCCTTCAATCCTAAACGCATTCATAAGAGTTTCTGCTGCTTGACTGATTTGCATTTTTTCTAAACGAATTATTTCTGAATTCATGAGACTTTAATTATTTTTTTTATCCTGACTACACTTATTTATAACAAATTGATAAATCTAATAAATAATCAGAAATATATTTTTGATATTTTTTTATTTATGTTTGTGTGAAGTAATAGTCAGATATGTCAGTTGGCTTAGGTTAGCCAAGATATTTATTTCAAAATAAATAATTTATATTTGAACTGTAAACCAACATTAACTAATTACTATTTTGCAATATTAATCCACACTAAATATGTTGGGTTACGACACGATAAGTTAACATATTTTTACTCATTAAATTGTTTTTCGTGTCTAACCCAACCTACAAATTACTAACATTATTTATCGCTGTTTAATATCTATCAAATTTTCTGCTTATCCGAATAAATAATGTAGAGACGTAGCAGTGCTACGTCTCCCATAAACAAGTAAAAAACGAAATATCTATTTTTACTTTAAACTCGTAAACTATACTCTCAAAAACTGTGTAAAATTCTCTTTCTGAGATGAAGAAGGATTTTCAATTGTCACTACCTGATATTTATTCCCACGAGGTTCTGCTAAAGTAACGCTATAAGTACGCAGTTCGTCTTGATGGAATACGGTAACTTGAATGGTATCGTATGGCTGATAATTGTTTAATCTTTCATTTAATTGATTTGCCGTTACTTTAATACCATCAATTGCTAATAGTTCATCACCAGCATCGATCCCAGCGATTTGTGCTGGGGAATCTGCTTCTACAAATTTGATAGATTCCTTTGCATTATTGGTAGTTACTTTAATTCCTAAAAATGGTTCATCCGGGGTTTCTACAACTAACTTTAAAGCAAAAGGTTCGAGATATTGGTTAAAAGGTAATTCTTCTTTACCGTGAACGTAATTTTGGAAGAAATCTGTTAAATCAACTCCAGCTACTAATTCAATAACTTGCTTTAATTCTGTAGCTGTATAACCAATTTCATCCTTACCAAATTGCTGCCATAATTTGAGCATAACATCATCAAGAGAACGCCGATTATGATGGCGATCGCGAATTAGCAAATCTAACAACAACGAAATCATTTCCCCTTTCAAATAGTAGGAAATTTGAGAATTTGGACTGTTAGCATCTTGACGGTAAAGTTTAATCCAAGCATCAAAACTCGATTCGGAAACGGGTTGTACTTTACGCCCTGGTGTAGTCTGATATCGAGTTATTTCTTTACTTAAATTATTCAAATATGATTTAACGTTGTAAATCCCTGCTCTTAAAGGAATCAACAAATCATAGTAGCTTGTAGTTCCCTCACAAAACCACAAAGAAGGTGTATAATTTTCTCGATCGTAGTCGAAAACTTCCAATTCCTTAGGACGAATACGTTTCACATTCCATAAATGGAAGAATTCGTGGGCTACTAATTGCATGAAACGCTCATATTTTTCGCAATCGCTAAATCCAAAGCGCCGATAAATTAAGGAACAAGAGTTTTTATGTTCCAAACCACCGAATGATTGAGCAGATAAGTGCAGTAGAAATAGATATTTTTCATAAGGTAAACCGCCAAACATCTGTGCTTCTACTTCGATGATTTTCTTGATATCCTCAATCATCGGTAGGGCTGTGGCGTTACCTTTTCCCCAAATTGCTAATTGGTGGGGTTTTCCCCCTACCTCGAAATCATATAACTGGTGGGTGCCGATTTCAAAAGGGCTATCTACAAGGGTATCAAAGTCTGCAGCAACATAGGTATTTGGTTGTTCTTCAGCGACTGGTAATGCTGTAGTTACTTGCCATTGAGGGTGGGGTGGTACAATAGTTATGCCAATTGGTAGACGATCGAATTCTGGTATTCTGAAAAACATCGCCGCTCCATTAAAATAACCGTGGGTTGCATCTAAATGATTTGTCCGTACGGTTAATTCGTTAGCAAAAATACGGTATTTAACTGTAACTTCAGAAATGCCATCTGTATTTATTTGCCAATGATTTTTACCTATTTTATGCCAATTTAGAGCTTTAGAGGCACTGTAAGCAGAAAAATCTTGTAAATGTTTGGCATATTCCCGTACTAAATAAGAGCCAGGAGTCCAAACCGGCATTTTCAAATCCAAAGTGGATCCGGAATAACCAACCAAGTACAAAGTTACCTCAAACAGATGGGTTTGAGGAGTCGGCATGGCAACTTGGTAATTAATTGTCGGTGCAACTTGTGTTGTGGAACTTTTGAAAGGAGGAGCAGTACCAGGTGTCATATTAAAAGAGGTGTCAGTCAAGAGATTTTAACTAAATTATGGCAATAATTCCCTCTTTTTAAACTGAGATCGCAATTCACCCTCACAGTTCAAGTTATTCTTATAAGGTATCGGAGTGTATGCAATTGCCTCGCCAATGTGACGGTTACCCATGAGATTTTTTTAGGAGAAAAAGATTCTCATGGGAACCCTTGAACTGAGATTTTCGATCCGGAAAGTACCACTACCAAACATACAAAGTTTCTCGGAAGCGGTACGATCAACTGTGAGGGGTTAGTGCAGGGAAAATTATTATAGGGCAAACCAAGTAGATGAGCAGCGATAGCCTACAAGAAGTTTTCTTTCAACTCTCTTCTGACTTGTGTTGCTCCATTAGCATGGATGGCTATTTTGAGCGGTTAAACCCAGCTTGGCAAACATTACTCGGTTGGAGTGTTTCTGAACTGATGGAGCAACCTTGGCTAACATTTGTTCATCCAGAAGAAATCACTTCTACGAAAAAGATTTACCAACATTTGAGAAAAGGTGAGCCTCGGCAATGGAAAAATCGCTATAGCCATAAAAATGGCGGCTATCGCCTATTTAGCTGGAAAATGTTACTGAATGAAAATGGTAGCGTTTATGTTATAGGCAGGCAGATTAGCGAATGCGAAGGAGAGCGACAAGCCTTATCACAAGTGGTGCAAGAGCAGAAGATACAGTTACAAGAGCTTGAACTTCAACTGAGGAGCTTACAGAGCGAATTTGAATTACGTTTAACAGCAGAAGTTCAACAGCGCCTTCAAGAAATCCTCATGGGTGAAAATATTCCCGGGGAAATTGGTTATACCCTTACCTATGAAGACTTGTTGCGTTCGATGCTCGAGCATCTACATCCAGCAATTCCTTATGATGTCTCGGGGACAATTTTATTATTTGATTCTAAACCCAATCGCTTAGAAAATATTGGCGATGACGATCAAAATCCGCCACGGTGCAAGCTATTTCTTAAAAGTCATCGTCCATTAACTACCAGACTGCAAGCCGATATTCAGCAGCAAATGCTCCTTCGTTTATCTCGCCTCAATGGACAACAAGTAAGTGAATCATCTCTAACTTTACATTACCTAAATGGGGAAAGAGAAGGGGAAAACTCTTTGGATAACTTGGAGTCCCTATTATTAGTACCATTAGTTAACAGCCCCTATGAAAATAATCAAATTATTGGGTTGTTGTTTGTGGGTACCGAACAAGCTGAACAGTTTAGTGAAGAACAAATTCGCTTGCTGTATCATCTTGCCAGCAATGCGTCTATTTCTATTCAACAATTACGTTCCTTTTTTATTACCTTAGAAAAGCAGGATTTAGAAAATATTCTGGCTTATCTCCCAGAAGGAGTGGTAATTCTAAATCATGATCGAAGAATTATTTTAACTAATCCTGTTGCTCGTAATTACTTAGAATCTCTAGGAGATATTGATGCTGAATATGTTCTGCAAGCCTTGGGAGGTAAACCTTTAGAAGAATTAATCCAATCCAATCGAAAAAATGGTAATTGCCAAGAAGTAACTTCCATTCACAATCCAAATCTAGTCATTGAAGTGATTATTGAGTCTGTAAGTTTGGAAATTAATTCCGGTTACTGGTTAGTGTTACTCAGAGACATTAGCGATCGCAAAAGAGTAGAGTCAGAAATTCGCAAGGCTTTAGAACAAGAAAGACAACTTAATAATCTTAAAACTCGTTTAGTAAGAACTATTTCCCATGAATACCGCACGCCCCTAGCAACCATATTACTAGGAGCGGATACTTTAAATAAGCATTATGATAAATTAGCTAGACAAACCAAATATTCGACCTTAAATAAGATTAAAAATGCAGCCAAACGCATGGCACAAATGGTCGATGATATTTTGTTAAATAATCACATTGAATCTGAGCAATTTGCTTTTAATCCCGAACTTTTAGATGTAGTCAAATTCTGCGAAAATTTAGTAGAAGAAATTAAGATATTAGATAATCAATCTCATCAGATTGTTTTTTCATCACAAGGTAAATGTAAATACGTTAGTTTGGACCATACTTTATTACGACAAATTGTGACTAATTTATTAACTAATGCCGTAAAATATTCCTCACAAGGTAGTTCTGTCAGATTTCATCTTAATTATAGCGATGATACTAAAGTAGTATTTGAAATTGAAGACCAAGGAATTGGTATTTTCCCTGAAGATGAATCGAAGATTTTTAATTCTTTTTATCGAGCAAGTAATGTCGAAACTATTCCCGGTACGGGATTGGGATTAGCAATTGTCAAAAAAGCTGTAGATTTACACGGTGGCGAGATTAGTTTTCACACTCAAGTAGGTATTGGTACAAGATTTACTATCAGTTTACCTTGTTAGAAATGGATGCTATATAGCGTATATATAACAGATTTCATTTTAATGGAGTACAATAAAATCGGTCTTCTCTATACTTACTATTAGAGTTTTAGAGTTTAATATTTTTTACCTTCAACCGCGAGAAGGCTCACACCGAATTCTTTAAATCGGTGTTGAGATGAATCGCGGGCAGAATTTATGGTATTGTTTTTAATGTAGGTGTAATCCAATTAAATGCAGAAATGCAGCCTGCAAATAAAAAAAAATCAATTAAAAGTCGGTGGGTCGGGGCATCCCGTATCGTTAATAAAGCTCGGTCAATGTTCGATGGGATACCAGGAGTCGCCGAGAAGCCCACACTTACAACTTGTTGAAGTGTGGGAGTATGTCACTTCTATACATTTGATTTTTATCCAGAATTTGCTGAAATGAGAAGAAAAAGTTATTTCCTCCCCCTCTTCCCCCTCTTCCCCCTCTCCTCTTATCTAATTAGTTGAGAAAATTTCTTTCCCATTTGGTTCTGGGGGAGAAACATGGTTTAGTTCGCGTCGTCGCTGTGATATTGTACTATAAACCAAATTTCTAGCCCGGTTGACACCTCCTAATGGTCGATGTGCCTCTAATGAATGCCAGGGATTGTACGAGAGATGCTCGCAGAATTCCATCTGCTCGTCGGAATCAAAGGTTTGAGGTGGAATTTTAATCGTAGCCACTTTGATGAAAGGTGACTCCCATTCTACGGTAGCATCTTCAATTGGCATCTTTGCTGGATCTGTTTGTAACTGTACCAAGAAATCAAAAGTAGCTTCCTTATTCTTTAAATATTCCACCATTGCTTCTCGGAGATAATTCTCCGATGAGGAAGTGGGTTGAGAGTCAGTAGCAGGAGCAGTTGGTTTTAAAGAGTACTTAATTACCTCATTACCTAATTTATAAGGTGTCGTACTCCAATACTGAATTAAAAGCGGATTCCCAACCTTATTACCTCGAATTGCCCTGATAATGTTAAATTCTGACAAACGCCATTTAAATGGATTAAAGCTGGGCAAGAAAAACTTCAATGGTGGTTTGCCTGGAGCTTTTTTGAGGGCATTAAAGAAATCAACGTAGTCGGGGATGTTACGAATGAAAAACACCGGGTGGTTAATCGTCAAAAAGTCCTGAGTATGCTTTTCGTCGTCTAACAATTTTTCCCCTTCTACACCCATGAGTTTAATAGTCATGCCACGAGCATCACCTTGGGTATCCGCCTGTGCGGCATTCCCCGAGCCATTTGAGAAGCGAATCCAAGCAGGGAAACTACATGGCTCTTTGAAACCACCAAACTTTAGATTTTCAGGTAAATTTTCCTCCACAATGATTTCAGCTTTAACACAACCGTGGTGTTTCGCATGTTGCCCTCGCTTCACAGGTTGTTTATCTGTCTGAAGTGTCGCTGCAATAATCGCCGTCATATTTGCGATTGCTTCTGCTTCACCTGGGGCTGAATATTCTTTGCCCATTTCTAAAGTTTCTGGCCGATTTTGCATCGCTTCCTCTCGATATAGCCCGGTTGAGTTAATTACAACACTCGCCAGTAGTTTACGCCGCTGGCTTTTGGCATCTATTTTCTGCTAAGACCGATTTTTCGGCACAGTAACTCAACAATTATTTACCGTGCTCCTTTGTCGTATAAAATTTGCTTTTCACATTACTTTACTTCCTGGAATTGATGAGAAGTATTTACTTTTGGTAATGGCTCTAATGGAGTGCTTATAGGAGAATATTTACAGTAGCAGATAACAATTGATTCAAAATTCGCAGCATCCTGCCATTTGTAAACTTCAATGTTGGCTACCTCCCAATCGCCGATACGACTGTGATAAACAAGCAAATTTTTCAAAAATCCCCCAATCTCAACTCTCCATCAACATCAACCGCATGGGATCTAAACGAACATACCAAGGAAACGGACGATCTTTAATACAAAACCATTTTTCCTTATAAATTTCTACTTGTAAATCGTAATCTTCCAAATCTCTACAAGGATAATTCAATTTTAGATATACAGTTACTCGATGCTGGGTTTCGCTGATATCGGCAACCCAACAAGGAAAAGTATTCTCACGACTTGAATCGTTTGTAAAAGTAAGATGATGGGCGCGTATTCCCAGGTATTTCAAATTACTAGGAATTGCTTCTACTACCGTTAAATTACAGTCCCAATCCAAAGCCTTGACTTTACGAGCATTAACAATTTGAGCGCCAGAAATATTTTTACACTCAGTTACTTTAGCAACAATTAAATTTGGCGATCGCTCAAAAATATTCTCTTTAGTATCGTTAGCAATGACTTTCCCTTCTGACATTACTAAAATCTTACTACTAACGCGGTAAGCTTCTTCTAATTTGTGAGTAATAAATAAAGTAGCACCTTTATAGGAAGAAAGAACTTTTCTCAGCAACTTCTCAATTTGATTCCGTAGATAAGTATCAAGTGCTGAAAGTGGTTCATCTAATAATATAGCTTCTGGTTCAATTACCAAAGCCCTTGCTAAAGCGACTCTTTGCTGCTGCCCGCCGGATATTTGATGTGGGTAACGGTTTTCTAAATCTTGCAACTGCATCATATCAATATATTGCTGCACTTTTGATATACGTTCATGTTTTGGTAATTTTTGCAAACCAAAAGCAATATTTTGCGCTACAGTCATATGGGGAAATAAAGCATAGTTTTGAAATAGAAAACCACTGCGACGCTTACGACTGGGAAGATTAATTTTGCGTTTGGCATCAAATAGAACTCGCCCATTCAAAACGATACATCCGCGAGTCGGTTTTTCCAATCCGGCAATGCAACGTAAAGTCATACTTTTTCCCGAGCCAGAAGCACCTAATAACCCTAAAGTCTTTCCATCTACGGTAAAGTCAACTCGTAATTGAAAGCTCTTTAAATTCTTTTCGATATTAACTATAAGTTCTTTTCTATCCTTATTAGAAGAAGTTGGAAAAGTAGACGGCGAATATAATAATTCCTGGGAAGATGCTTGTTGTATGCGACTAAAAGCAAACATTCTACCTGAATTAACTCCGTCAATTTGTAACCCACTGCTACGGCGATTTATACTCACCGGATAAATTGATCGAGAGGAAGTTTGATTATGAGAAAATTTGATATCCTTAAATTGACCAAAAATAACGAAATTGATCAAATTTCTAATTAAAATTGCACGTTTTCCATCTCTATTTTTAGAAATACCTTGCGATTCATTCCAGTTATGAATAATAGTAATTACAGCTAAAGAAATCGCCACCATTATTAACACCCAAATTAAAGCTTTACGCATATCGCCAGCTTCAGCAGCGAAAAAAATTGCGATGGGCATTGTTTGAGTTTTTCCGGGTATACTACCAGCCAGCATTAGGGTGGCACCAAATTCTCCCAAGGCTCTAGCAAAAGCCAAAATTGTCCCTGCGACAATTCCCGGCAAAGCTAATGGTAAAATAATTAACCAGAAAATTTGACCTTCAGAACTTCCCAGAGTACGAGCGCAATTGATTAGATCCCGATCTATGTGTTCAAAAGAGCTAGTAACGGCTTTATACATTAAAGGGAAGGCAACTACTGTTGATGCAATAACAGTCCCTTGCCAAGAGAAAATAACAGTAATTTCTAGTTGCATCAAAAATTGTCCCAAGGGGCTGTTAATCCCAAACAGCACTAGCAGCAAAAAGCCGACTACTGTAGGTGGTAGAACCAAAGGAAGAGTTAAGATACCATCAATAATTCCTTTAGCTTTGCCTTTATATTGCTTCATCCAACCCGCTTCGGTAATTCCCGCAAAAAAGGCGATTACTGTAGCGACAAACGCAGTTTTCAGAGAAATCCACAAGGGAGATAAGTCAAATTCCATACCCAGAGACTGATGATTAATTTGGGCAAATCGATCGATTAGAAGCAGTTTTATATATTTGAATTAATTAACTAGCGATTTGAAAACCATATTTTGTAAACGTATCTTTCGCGCTATCGCTATCTAAAAACTGAATAAATTCTTTTGCTGTTTCTGGATTTTGAGTACGTTGAATCGCTGCCACTGGGTAGACAATTGGTTTATGAGTATTTTCTGGTGCAGAAGCTACAACCTTCACTTGATTCGAGATTTTAGCATCTGTCGCATAAACAATGCCTGCATCAACATTTCCTAATTCGACGTAAGTTAAGACTTGGCGAACATCTTTAGCAAAAACAGTCTTTGTTTTGAGTCGCGAGTAAATTTTCAGAGAAGTCAAAACTTGTCTAGCATATCCTCCAGCAGGTACGCTCTCTGGCTCTCCGATAGAAAATCTTTTGATGTTAGTACTTGTCAATTTTTGAAAATTCGAGATATTAGCAACACTCCCTTTTTTGGGAATAATCAAGACAATATCATTTTTTAAAAGATCTTTACGACTTTTTGGAAGTAAAAGGTTTTTTTTATCCAACTCATTCATAAATTTTTCGTTTGCTGATATAAAAATATCGACTGGTGCCCCTTGTTTAATTTGTTGGGTTAAAGTACCGCTACTAGCAAAGTTATAAATAATTTTCGTGTTTGGATGCTTTTTTTGGTAAAAATCAGCTACTTCTTTCATTGCATCTTGCATACTTGCTGCAGATGATACTGTTAACTCTACTGATTTTGACTGCCTATTTTGCGACTGTGCAGCTCGATTAGCAGGGTTATTTGATGCGAGTTGATTGCAACCAACCACTATTAAGAATGATATAGCTATGGAAGTCATTAAGACAAAAAAACGTCTTCTATTCATTTATCATCTTGATTTTAGGGTTGTTTGAGACGAAAGATAAAAAACTGTGCAACAAGCTGACAGTTGATATTGAGACATAAATGCCAAGTTACATTCTGTAGCAGAAATAACTAAAATTATCACAAAAGACTTGCATTTTTTGAAGAAGACATATCATATAACTGATAATACACAATAAAAAAATGTAGAGATTATTAGCTCATCTCTACAGATACATGGAAGAAAAAACTATAGTATTTATAAATGAATCTTCTAAACTCCTAACTCCTAACTCCTAACTCCTAACTTTCCTCACCAATCTTAAAAGTATCAACACTTTCCTGTAGACGTTGGGAAATTTCTACAGTTTGTTGTAGTGACAGAGATACTTCTTCAGAAGAAGTTGTAGTGCGTTGCGAAATATCGGCGATATCTCTCATTAAGTGACTAACTTCTTGAGATGTTTTTACTTGAGAAGCCGTAGCTTCGGAAATCGATTTAACTAAAGAGTCGATTTGGCGTGAAACCTGTAAAATTTCATTTAAGGAATATTTAGCATCTTCAACTACGCGAGTTCCTTCTACTACCTGAGTGACTCCAACTTCCATTGAATCTACTAACTCGCCGGTTTCTCGCTGGATATTTTCGACAATTTGCTCAATTTCTTTCGTTGCAGAAGCGCTTCTTGCAGCAAGCTCACCTACTTCTTCAGCAACTACAGCAAAACCTTGCCCTTCTTCACCAGCACGCGCTGCTTCGATTCCGGCGTTGATTGCGAGCAAGTTAGTTTGCATAGAGATTTGGTTAATTAATGCTACTACTCTACTAATTTCTTGTGTAGATTCACCTAAACGTTTTACTTTTTTCGCAGTTTCACCAACGGTTTCTCGCAAATGAGCAATATTTTCTACCGTTAAATCCATTGCAACACTACTCTCTGTAGCGGTGATAGCCGCTGAATTAGCGACTACAGCAGTTTCATAAGCGTTTCGTGCTACTGCTTTCATCGAATCATTCATTTTATTAACTGATAATACAGTACGGCCGATCTCCGCTGCTTGGATTTTTGCATCTTCAGCTAATTTACCGATGGCGCTCTCATTAATACCTAGAGAGTCATTTACTTGAGAAGCAGATGTTTTGACTTTGGTAACAATTTCTCGCAAACTTTCAATGATGGAGTTAAAAAAGTCCGCAACGGTACCAATTTCGCCTTCAATTACATCAGCACGTACTGTTAAATCACCATTAGCTGCACCTTCAATATTCTCGAGCAACTCCAAAAGCTGCATTTGTAGTTTTTCTTTCTGCTGTTGAGATTCTTCGGAAGTGGTTTCGGCTATTTTACGTCCTAATTCTATCTGTTGTACAAGTAAAGCTTGCTCTATAGCGTAACCAGCTTGAATCCCTATTTGTCTAAACAAGTTGATTTCTATTTCTTTCCAAAAGCGCGTACCCTCACACTCATGAGCTACAAGTAAACCGTACAATTTATTATTAACAAAAATTGGTGCTAGCAAAAACGCCTTAACATCCAAATCCTGGAGTTGTTCGAGGTAAGATTGACTTAAACGTAAATCTTGAATATCTTGGATTACTTTAATGCTGCCAAATTCGTATTCTTCAGGGTATTCTGTAACTTGATAAGGGTTCTGAATTTGTGTGCCGATAACAGCATTTAAAGAGTAATCTAGAGATTCAGCTATTATCTCACCTTGGGATTCGTTTAAGTGATAGAAAACTACTCGATTTACTTGTAAAGTTTCTCGCGTACTTGTTACTAATATTTTGAGAATTGTTTCCGTGTTGAGAGTTTCTCGGATGCGATTGGTAATTTGGGTTAGTTGCAATGCTACTTTTGCTTCGGCTTCCTGACGGCGCACTTGTTCGACAATTTTCTCCGCCATCGTATTAAAACTAACAGCTAAATCGCCGATTTCATCAGTAGCAAAAACCGATGCACGGGATGTGCGATCGCCCGAAGCAAATTTCTGTGCAGTTTCTTGCAGGTTTTCGATGGGAATAATCATTGCTCTACGCAAAATTATTGCCCAAAAACCAATGAATGATAAAGCTAGAAAGACAGTTATAGATTGCTCTCGCAAACTTTTTGTCAGCAAAACATTAAGTGCTGTTTCGGGAGTTCCTCGCACCAAAATTGCAGCGGGTTTGTCTGAGTAGAAAACTTTTTGTCCATCTGGTTGTTCAATAATTTGATTGGGAACAGCTTTGGCAGCGATTGTATAATTTATCCCTTCTATACTTATACGTCCGGTAACCACTCTATTTCGAGCTTTTGCTGCTGCTTCCAATAAAGATTTACCTCCCCAAGGCAAAGGTATATCACGTCTAGCTTGATTTATATTTCCTTGTGAATTATTCTTCAAAGATGTTACTAACTCAAATCCTCCCGTTGGTTGGCTTAAATAAATCGCGCTGTAACCACCATCAAAAGCTGACAAAGTTCTCTTAACAATTCTATCTTTACCGTTGACAATATCCCCGGAAACTAAAGCACCAATAACTTCTTGAGTTTCAGGATTTCTTACGGGTGTGACAGTGTAACGAATTAAAGCATCTCGATCTTTAACACCCCGGGGTAACCGTTGTAATTCTTGAGTTAATTCTGTTGCCTTAACAATGGCACTAGCTTTAATTTGTTGAGCATCGTTCAAAACTTGATTAACCAAGTTATTCGGGTTAAAAGTCTCACCCGTGCGATTGGCATTCGCATTTACAATAATTTTTCTATCTTTATCTACCAAAGTCGCATATTCAATATTTCTAGCTTTGATTTCGTTTTGCAAAATTCGCTTAACAGAAGCTCTCAAAGTCCGATTTAATGGACGGTTGGAATTATTCAGAATCACTGCTGTAATAATCGCAGCATTATCCGATTGTCCCCGAAAACCTAAGGCCATTTGATTAATTTTGATATTGTAATTAATATCCGATACCGCAATTTCTGATTTGGCTTGTTCGAGCAACTGATTCCGTAAACCTTGGGTAATAAGTAAGGTACCTCCGATACCTATTCCCAAAATTGATACCAATTGACAGAATATTAAAGCAATTAGTTGTTTGCGGCTAATTGGTAGATTATAAAACTTTTTTAGCCAAGGATTTCGTGTCTTAGAGGCAGCTGTTTTAACTGGTTTATTTTGCGGAGATACTTTAGAACTATAATTCATTGCTTTGGCTGAGGATTTTTTCGAGTAAGTATCTGAAATTATTTTGTGATTTGTATGTAATAAATTATTATTAGTAGTTCAGTTACAATAAAATTAAACCGGCTTTATATTTGTATCTAAATGATTTCTATACTTAATATTTACTAATCATTGATGCTAGATATCTATGGAAAATCAGCAACACTGAGATTCATTTTTTCATCGGCTTGTATTGTGGAAGCAATGAAAGTAATTAAACTATATGTATTTTGGATTACTAAAATGCATATTTCAATGCTATATATGTAGTCGATAAAAAATCTTTTTTAATATAAAAGGTACCTTATTTAGGGTGTAATTTAAAATCACCTTTGTTTTCATCATCAATTTACAATATTTTAGATAAAATCTATGTATATTAAATCACCCGAACAATTTAATGAATACTAAAAATAATTTAATTAAATATTGATTACAAATAAGATTATTCTGTGAATAATAACCATGGTTGAACTATCAAGCTAATAACTGTAAGTTGGTTTTATAGATATTATTTATTAAAGTCAATTTTTTAAAGATAAATTTTTAAAATAACACAATGGCATGGCAATAATGCGGGAAGAACATCCACACCACCTACAATACTGAGTTGTTTTCCTATCCCTATGCCCTACTCCCTGTATTAGTTAGGAAGAAATAAAAAGCTTGAGAAACCCGGTATGTTAAAAATACCGGGTTTCTTTATTCTTAAAAATTATTAATAAGTTATACAAATAAACTTCTGTATTTAGAACTAAAAAAATTGAGCTATGAGTTGTAAATTAACAGATGGATTAGGAAAAAGCTCTCATGCTTAGCCCTAAGGCTTAGAACAACTCATAACTCATCGCAATCCCATCATTAACCTTTACTGACTCGGGCTACAGGAAAAATAATATCGTCCAAAGTTCGCAGTAATTCTTGTTCGTTGTAAGGCTTAGAGAAGTAAGCCCGGGCACCTAATTGCATTGCTAATTGTCGGTGTTTATCACTACTACGAGAAGTCAACATTGCAACAGGTATGTTTTTAAAATCGGTGTTTGATTTGACTCGACCTAAAAAGCCGTAACCATCCACACGAGGCATTTCTACATCACAAATTACAGCTTGTACGCTCAAACCAGTTTGGAGTTTTTCTAAAGCATCTAGACCATCTTTTGCTTGTTCTACTTGATACCCACCTTTTTCTAAGGTTAATGCTAAAAAGCGTCGGACATTGATTGAATCATCTACGATCAAAATCGTACCTTTGCCCTTACTTACATGTTCTACTGCTTGTTCCTCAGTTTGATTTAGGAAAGCAGTTTTTAACCTTGTTGATGGTAATTGATTGTTTTTAGGATTGCGTTCCTTGGCCGCTATCGTGTAAAGTAATTCCCCAACATTTACCAAAGCAACTACCCTTCCATCACCGAGAATCGTACAGTTACTAAAGCCAGCAGGTAAAGGTATATCTCCTTCAACCCGACGAATGGCAACTTCCATTTCTCCCCAACAACGATCGATTTGTATTGCTACCAACTGATTGTTATTCTTCACAATTAACACACTCACAGCATTAATTGCTGGAGGAGTTTCTAAGTCGGGGTTGTCGTAACGAGGACAGTTAAACTGTAAATAATCAGCAAGCCCAATCAAAGGTAAAGTATTTCCTTGCCAACTTAAAACTTCCCCACCACCGACTCGTAAGACTTGTTGATCGTCAAGTAAGAATATCTCTTCTACCACATCTGTGGGGAAAGCTAATAACATTCGACTGCTTTCTACCAAAAGAACTCGGGAAACCGAGAGCGTAAAAGGCATTGACAGCGTAAAGGTGGTTCCAACTCCTGGTACTGTATCGACTTTAATATCTCCCCGTACCTGTTTGAGATTATTACGAACCACATCCATACCTACACCGCGGCCTGATAATGCTGTAACTTGGTCTGAGGTGGTAAATCCAGGCTCAAAAATCAGCGATAATATTTCTTCGTCGGTAGCTTGATTAATTAAAGATGCATCCAACCCCATTCCGATAGCACGATCGCGAATTTTATCTAAAGAAATACCTTTACCATCATCGCGCATGGTAATAATGGTACGATTAGAACGGTTAGTAGCCGTGATTTCAATTAAACCTTGTTCTGGCTTACCTTGTTGTATTCTTGTAGGGGGATCTTCAATACCGTGGTCAAAGGCATTTCTCAACAGATGCATTAAAGGATCGTTTAAAGCTTCTAAAATGCTTCTTTCAATCAGAATATTAGCCCCTTCAAGTTTTAACTGAACATTTTTGCCGTATTCTACGCACAAATCGCGCAAAGCCCTAGGAAAACGATCGGTTAAATCTGATAACGGACGCATCCGTACTTGAGTTAGTTTACGCTGTAATTGTTTTGAAGTTTTATTTAATTTCCGTGAAATATTATCTGTATCGTCAAGGCTAATTTGAACATCTGTTGTCACCTCTTGCACCATGACGATGGTTTCCATCACTTCCTGGGAAAGCAAGTTCAACTCGTTGTAGCGATCCATTTCTAAAGCATCAAATCCATTATTGATGCTATCAGAGTCATAACTCTCGTGTGATTCTATATTCCCAGCATCTCCCGGAATCAGAGCTAGGGATGGAAATGTAGATTTTACTGAAACCTGCGTAGCCATTTTATCGTATGCAGTACGCAGATGTTGATTTTCGCGATCGAGAACTTGCACCCTTTGGCTGAGATTGCGAACTAATTTACGCAATCTTTCCATTTGTAAATTTAGTCCGTTACGTTGAATAATCAGTTCGCCAAATAAATCGTTGATTTCTTCTAGTTGTTTGGTAGGAACCCGGACTGTATTTTCTACGGATTCGCCGCTTCGAGCAGGTACAGGTTCGGGTTTGCGTTCAACAAATGCTTGAGTTACCGCTGGAATTTCTTGGGCGCTTGCGGGTGTATGTACCTCGACTTCATCAAACTCGGAAGCGGCACTTTCTTGAGCAAAAGCTGCTTCCAAAGCTTCAAAATCTGCGGTAATTATATCGTCAACAAGCCAATTTTCTTCTGTTGTATCTTCTGCTTCTTCTACTTCTATTGATTGTGAAAAATCTGATTCTAATTCCACTGGTGCACTAGCTTGTGGTGAGTGCGCTTCACCCAACTCCAATTGTGTAGGTAGACTTTCTACTTGAGAAGTTAATACCAAAGCTTGGGAGCGCCGCCATCCAGCAAGGGCTGCACGAGCGATTTCTTCAATTTGAGAGGGTGGAGCAACTTCTAACTGATGTTGAACTGATTGGCAAAAGCTGCTAAAAGCCTCCAATTGCAACATTTCACCCAAACCAGCTAACTCTGCTGCCATAATGGCAACTTCTTCTTTAAGACAAGGTTGTTCGCTGTCAGCGACTACTGACTCCAGACGCTGCAAACAACCTTCTACTTCCGTCTCAAACAGCAGCGGTACGATATCTTGCCCATCTTCAGGGGATAGCATTGAAGAAGCATCTTCAGGAGTGGGATCTCCCAAACGCTCGTGTAATTCTTCAAAAACCGGGTAGCAAAAACTTGCTAACCACTGCTCGTCTAATTGATGACCTTCTGAATGCAATTCTACTATTTGTCGCAGCCAATCAACACCAGAAAGAAGTAAACTTTGTAATTGAGTATCTACTTCTCGCGAGCTTTTCCGAGTTTTGAGAACTTTAAACGAATCTTCCAGGCGGTGAGCCAAATCGCTCAGGGAGCGAAATCCCATCATCGCCGCTCCTCCTTTAATGGAATGAGCGGCTCGAAGCGCAGCATTTATCTTTTCCAAATCGATGCGGTTGCTGGTGTCGATTTCTAGCAATACCCCTTCAATAGTATTGAGGTAATCGCTAGCCTCCTCCAGAAACTGCATCTGGATTTCAAATTCTTTGTCCTGTGACATATTATTTGTCCCTAGCCATTAGTCATTAGTTATTAGTTATTAGTCATTAATTATTAATTTTTAGTTATTAGTTATAAATAACTAATAACTAAAATACTGGTAACCAATTACTCTTAACTAACCTTGAATGTACCGACACTATCTTGTAATTGTTGGGAAATTGCAACAGTCTGTTGCAGCGATTCGGAAACTTGACGGGAAGAAGTACTAGTACGCTGTGAAACAGCAGCAATTTCTTTCATCAAAACGCTTACTTGGTGAGATGTGTCTACACCACGATCTGTAGTTATAGAAATAGACTGTACCAAGTCATCTATTTGGCGTGAAACCTCTAAAATCTGACTTAATGACAGCTTAGCATCTTCCACAATTTGCGTCCCCTTCACCACCTGGGATACTCCTACTTCCATTGCTTGTACAACATCAGTAGTTTCACGCTGGATATTTTCCACTATTTGTTCTATCTCATTAGTAGCGGCAGCACTTCTTGCCGCTAATTCGCCGACTTCTTCGGCTACTACAGCAAAGCCTTGCCCTTCTTCGCCAGCACGTGCTGCTTCAATTCCCGCATTAATTGCCAATAGGTTGGTTTGCATGGAAATTTGGTTAATCAATGCTACCACACGAGAAATTTGCTGCGTAGATTCACCTAAGCGTTTAACTTTTTTGGCAGTTTCCCCCACTGTTTCTCGCAAACTTAAAATATTTTGTACCGTCAACTCCATTGCTTGTCCAGAATTGGCAGCGGTACTTCTAGCAGTATTGGCAATGGTGGCAGCTTCTCGAGCATTTTCCGCTACTGCTTGCATCGATTGCGTCATCTCATCGACAGCATCCAAAGTGCGAGTAATTTCCCCAGCTTGGGCAAGTGCTTCTTCTGCTAAAGAGCTAATAGCGCCAGAGTTGTCACCTATAGCTTGGTTCACTTTGGTAGCGGAGCTTTTCACTTGGGTAACTATGTCGCGCAAACTTTCGACGATCGAGTTGAAAAAGTCGGCAACTGTACCGATATCACCGGCGGTAACGTCGGCACGTACAGTTAAGTCACCTTGGGCTGCACCTTCTACTTCACTGAGTAATTCAATCAACTGCATTTGCAGTTCTTCTTTTTGCTGTCTTTCCTCTTCCGAATCGCTTTGGGCAACTACTCGGGCTTTATCTACCTTCTCCAATAATTTAGCCTGTTCTACAGCAAAACCTACTTGAATTGCTAACTGTTTAAACAAATCAATTTCTTGTTGCTGCCATTCTCGGGGGCTTTCGCAATTATGGGCAATTAATAAACCCATTAAGTTGTCTTCAACTAAAATTGGTGCAACTAAATTAGCTTGCACTGCAAACTGTTCCAACATTTTGACGTAGCACGCAGCTTTCTTCAAACCAGCGTCTTCATAAATGTTTGAAATTGCCCGCACGCGTCCGTTTTTATACATTTTTACTTGACGCTCGCGGAAACAAGGATCTTCAATATAAGCCCCCATCATTTTGGGAAAACCGGCATTCACCGATTCGGAAACCACTTTCCCATCCCATGTTTCGGGATTAAATTCATAAACAACAACTCGATCTGTTTTCAACGCTTGACGAATTTCTCGAACTGCTGTTTTGTAAATATCTTCAATTCTGAGGCTTTTACGGATATTCAGGGTAATATCTGCTTTTAATTTTTCTCTTTGTGCTTCTATTTCTTGTTCTTTTACCAGTAACTGTAACTGGGATGCCATTTGATTGATGTTGGCATTTAACAGCCCAATTTCATCTTCTGCTCCCACATCTAAGCGGGTATTAAATTCACCTTTTCCTAATTTTTCAACGGCTGTTGTAGCATCTAAAATTGGTTTGCTAGCCTGTTTCGCTAACCAAACTGCTACCAATGCTACAGCGCACGCCGTTAATCCCGTTCCCAAAGCGATAGTCAACAACAAACTTCTTCGCGGCGCAAATGCAGTCGAAGCATTTGTTGCTAAAACTACATCCCAATTCAAAGGCTGCAAACTTTCTATTTGCATTTGTTCTACCGATGGTAGGTAGCTTACTAATTCAAGCTCTGAATCCCTTTTATGCTTGATAACACCTGTAAAAGCCTTTTGTTCTAGAGTTATTCCATATTCTTGTTGAAGTGTATTATCTGGAGATGTTTTAGAGGCACTCAGAAAAATTTGATTTTTAGCATTAGCTAAGTAAAACTTTTGTCCCGAGCTAGCATAATTTTTAACTAGGTTTTGCAAAGATTGTACGGGTAACCTTGCTATAACTACAGATGTAGTTGTTCCAGCCTGATTCTTAATCGGAGCTGCCGTATAAATATTGAAGCTATCACTAGACTTGGAAAATTCTGGCTGACTGATAACAGCATTGCCTGTTTCTATGGCATTCTTAAAAAAATCTGAATCACCTTTATTGCTAAAAATATTTCCTTGAGATTGAACAATTACATCTCCATTCAAATTAAAAATGCCAATGCTGTCGTATACTTTATAAGCATCAACATAATTATTAAGTACCGCTTTTTTTTGAGCAGAATCAGCTCCAATGCTGCTAATAATCGGTAGATTAGCTAATACCTGAATATCTCCATACCGCTCAACCATAAAACGGTTAACTTTATCCGCAAAATCTTTTGTTTGTGCTTCCTGTAACTCAGAAACCTTGTTACTCAAAGATTGACTGGCAACAGTATAGGCACCAGTACCAATTACTAAAACTGGTAATGTTGCCATGGCGATCGCCACAATTGTAGTTTTGGTGCTCAAGCTCAACCGTTTGAATCGAGCAATTAAACTATTAGAGGAAAGACTAGAGGCACTTCCTCTATTCTCTTGGGACGAAGATAATTGTACCGCACTATCATTCTTGTTAGAAGATGAAGCAAGTGATACCCTGTCATCTTGAGCATCACCACTCTTAGCCGAATCTGTTTTATTAAGCATAAATTAATCGCCCGGTCGTGGTAAATTATTACACTAAACATCCATGAATTTTGCTGTACACCCTACTCACTGCGCAGATTAGAAGAATGCACGATCGCTTGTGCATCTAGTACCAGTAATATTTCTTTTTGTTGAACAATGCATCCGCGTAAATAGGGAACTAGACTAGACGCAACCTGGCCTATAGGAGAGCGAATTTCATCGCTGTTAAACCTGAGAGTGCCGATAATTTCATGCACCACTAAACCCAAAATCATCGATTCAGTCCGAACAATTATTACACTGTATTGTCGGGGGCGATTCTGGGGGGATTGTAAGTTGAGTATCTTGGGTAAGTCAACTACCCAAACGATACGACTTCGCCAATTCATTAATCCCAAAATACCAAAAGCCATATTAGGCATAGCTGTCACAGACTCCACAGACACCACCATTGCTTCTTGTGTCTGCTGCATCGACAAAATAGCAGGAGTTTGTGGATTTATAAAAAATTTGAGATAGCCATCTCCTAAATTATTTTGGTTTTGCGCGTTAGCTAATGTAATGCTTGAATTATTCATTGATTCAAATTGCTACTGATTTAATAGCACGTAAAAGCTCTTCACGAGTATAAGGCTTAGTAAGATAGGCATCTGCTCCTTGCCTCATTGCCCATAAACGGTCAATTTCCTGGTTTTTTGAACTACAAATAACTATGGGAACTTTCTGAGTCGTGGGATTTTTTTTCAACGATCGACAAAGCTCAAAACCACTCATCCCCGGCATTACTACATCTGTAATAACTGCATCAGGTTTTTCTAATTCTAATTTTTCTAATGCTTCCTGACCTCCTGTAGCTTTTATTACTTTATAACCACTCTCATTTAAAAAATGACTTATTAATTCCAATTCACTAGGTGAATCTTCCACCACCAAAATCGTCCCGAGTAAAGTAAGGCTCATTTTTATTTATCCTCAACCATCGATCGTCATCTATTAAATTAGGTTACTATTATTCGCGGTAAATATTGATAAATTAACTGATGTGTTTAAAGACTACTTTTAACAACTCTGATTGTGTAAAAGGTTTGGTCAAATAACCAGAAGCCCTTACCATCTTTGCTTTTGCTCTATCTATAATTCCAGTTCTGCCAGTCACCATTACAATAGGAATACTTTTAAAAGCTGAATGTCTTCGTAGCAAGGAACACAATTCGTATCCGTCTAAGTTTGGCATTTCTACGTCTAATAAAATTAAGTCCGGTTTACTACGAAGAATTTGCATCAAGGCTTTTACTGGATCGTTAATCATCACAACCGAGAAGTTCTCTTCATCCAAAAAACGTTCAATAGATTTCAAGATTGTTAAACTATCATCTATGCAGGCAACTGTATATAATCGTTCTTTACTATTTTTTGCAATATTTGTATCGTTTCGATCTTGATTTTCATCCACATCTTTTGGATCGGGTTGTAATAATATCTTTTCTTTAACATCAGATAATTTTTCAACCTCATTCAATGGCACATTTGTTTTCTGAACTGTAGATGGAGTTTCTTGTGTGGTAACTTGTGTTTGACTGACGCGGCGACTCCTCAGTCGTTTTTGAGCGCTTTCTACTAAAGAGCGTAAGTCCAAATGACAAAATTGGGTTGGTAAGTTATTGTCTGCATTTTCGCTCCTAAACTCATAACTTCCTTCTTTAATTGTCAGAAACGATTCTAATACTTCTAAAGCTAATTCACTCACTAAGGTTGCTGCTTGAGAATAAGTAATATAATCCCCATCAACTAACCAGCAAATGGCTTGATAATCGGCTTGATAATCTGACTCTCCTTCATCCTTATTTTCAAACATTATTCGCATTTGTACCCGTGCAGAACTATTCAGAGTCGGGATTTGCTGATTCAATCTTCGTAAGTGAGCATCAAGTCTTTCAAATAACTTATCTGAAGAAGAAGCGTAAGTAAGTTTACCTTCCTCTAAATAGATAAACCAATAAATTGACTTAGTAAATACTCTTAAGCAACCTGTAGCACTACGGCTGCTTAACTGTGCTAATAAAGATAACGGATGGAGTTTCTGAAATAACTTATAACCATCTTCTTGAGTTGTACTCATTTTGCTCTTACCACTGTTTAATTTAATAAAATTCAGTCAAATTTGTACCTAATTTTCTCTCAGATAAAAAATATATTTTCTAGATTCTAGTAATTTAAAAAACTTATAATAACATTTGCATACGTAGAAAGACCTGAGAAAATAAAAGTTTCAGGATAGTTTAATTTTCTTCTATCGTTAAATTACAGCTGCGTCACTTACTTGTATTGAGATTAACAGAGTTTTTTAGATAACGAGTAAAAAAAGTGTAAAGACTACTTAAAGGTACTGAGTATTTTGCTTACATATTTTAATTAGTTTAGTCATTAATGCGCCTTTAATATAATCTAGTCAAACCATAATTTAAGTATTACCACTTAAGTATAATACAGTTATAGAATCTGAGTGATACAGTAGCTATTTTATAGCTAATCTTTTTGATTTTGTTCATTGTTTGTATAAAATATTTCCACATGATTTTTTGTTCTGGAATAATCAAATTTCACGATCAATTTGCTCCAGAGAGAAGTATTGCAGCCTTTATATTAAAGTAGCTACCGGTAAATATAAAGTTTCTGTTTATACATTACAAATGTTAATGTTCTCAAATTAGATACAAGTTTGTTGTATAGATATAGTTAATTGAGAACATTTAAAGACTAATTCTTAGAAATACGTAGTAAAATTTAGGATGTTAAAGTTTTTATTTGATAACAGGAGAATACAATTTATATTGAGGATTTAATTCGAGATAATTTAGTTACATATGTCTTCCATGCTCCCGTCACAATATTAACCTGGTTCAAGTTATTATTGTTGCGTTAGTCTTAATATTTATATACTTTGCAAATTTCAACTACTTAATTAAATATTCTCATTTTTAAGTTGTGCTCGCTTAATGCTTACCAAGGGTAAAAGTAGTTATAATTACTGCTAATTTCTGCAATAGCAAGCTTAATTGTTTAGTTTTGGTGTAGAGTGAGGCCTCTTGATATATACTGCCCATTAAAGGTAAGATACCTCGAATCTAGTCAGCAATAATTAGTACTGGAGTACTGTAATTACGTATTTATAAGTTTGTATATAAAGCTATCTCAAAGCACTTAGATAAATAGAGAAGCAACATAGGGGAGAACCAAAAAAATGCCTAACTATTTCACTCACATGTATATTGGAGAAATCGAAGATTCTCTAACGATTGCACATTATTATTGCTCATAAATACCTAATACCAGATGGGAAAACACTATCTATAGGCTTAAATCTTATCTATCAAACCTACAAATAATGGTAACCCTGTATCGGCAAGATTACTGTATTAGAACACTTATTTCTCATAACGCAAATATTTACGAGTAATCTAGCAGCATTATATTATCTTCAGAATTGCTGCTTTGCCCTCAGTTTAAATAAAAAATGCGGATGAAAGGACTTGAACCTTCACGCCCGGAGGCACTAGAACCTAAATCTAGCGCGTCTGCCAATTCCGCCACATCCGCATTAGTTAAGTAGTATATCACAAAAAAGCATGTTTGAGAATAACTATTATTTTCAGTTGTCCGCAATTGAATAGCTTACTGCCTTTGGGCTAAAAGAAGGGAGTTTCTCTGTTGAATTTACATCACACTAAGGCGAGGTAAACGATGTTTGAAAGAGCAGAGAATTTCCCAAGAAATAGTATTTAATTGATTTGCCCAATCTTGGGCAGTAATGACTTCATCACCTTCATGCCCAAGAATAGTAACGATTTCCCCTTCTTGTACATCAGGTATGGCGCTGACATCTAACATTATCTGATCCATGGTAATTGCACCAATTTGAGGTACTTTTACTCCTCGTATCAAAACTTGGATTTGATTAGAAAGATTGCGCGGTATTCCATCAGCGTAACCAATTCCTACAACTGCCAACTGCATTTGCGCTCGAGCAATAAATGTATGCCCGTAACTAACACCACTACCCGCTTCAATTGTCTTCACTTGGGTAACTCGTGCCTTTACTTGTAAAACTGGCTTCAAGTCAACTGTATGTTGCAGATGATCTGAAGGATAAAATCCATAAATCGCTAAACCTACACGCACCATATCGTAATGCAAAGACTTATCGCTTAAAGTGCCAGCAGAATTTGCTAAATGTAAGCAGGGTATTTCTATTCCAATATCTTTGAGAATGGCTACAGCACTTTCATAACGTTGCTGCTGTAATTTCATCACCGTATCATCGGGGCTATCGGCGGTTGCTAAATGAGAGTAAACGCTTTTAATATTAAGATGAGGTAACCTTGCAACAAATTGCACAAATTCAGCACAATTCTGCCAATTAGTACCTAAACGAGACATTCCGGTATCTAATTTGAGATGTACTTGTAAGGGGGAATGAAAATTGATCTCTTCGAGAATATCGGAAAACGCTAAAGCTTGCTTGGTACTGCAAACAGTAGGTTCAAGTTGCCAATGAGCTATTGCCCGAATTTGTTCTTGGGTATAGGTACCACCTAAAATCAAAATAGGTGCTTTAATGCCAGCTTCTCGCAGCTGAATTCCTTCTGGAATCGTGGCAACACCAAGCCAACTAGCTCCCGATTTTAAGGCTGTTTGAGCTACACTTACCGCCCCATGTCCATAAGCATCTGCTTTTACAACAGCCATTAACTGGGTACCCGGTGACAGCAATTTCCGTATTTCAAGCACGTTATGGGATAGTGCCGCTAAATCTATTTCAACCCAAGCACGTTGCGAAAACCAAGCATAAGTATCACAAGGAACAGTCGAACTGACACTTTTATTTTGTTCGTGACTTAACATTTATTTACTCTCTCTAATTCACACCACTTCTATAGAAGAAAAGTCGGTCATTGTTTTATTGCTCTTCCTACTAGAAGTTGCTCAGATTAATCTGAAAGTCTACCTTTACTTATAGAGAGAATACAAGATCTATAATTTTAATTCTTAATATATTTTACCGGTATATTTCTAAGGTTGCCGCTAATTCAATTAGCACAATTAATCGGTGCTTGCATTATTTAACACAAAAGCAACAATTTTAAGATACAAATATTTTAGTTGTTTGAATTAATTTCAAGACTGCTACTGAGGATATATTCTTTAAGAGCAAAAATATTACCTGCCCTTATTTATTACAGGAAAACTTTTCCTCTGTTAACAGGATGCACAATTCTGACATATGTTCAGCATATAGCAGTTCGCGATCCATTTGCCTATGGTCTTAGCAGTACCTGGGTTTTGAGTCAATTATTTTATGGCGTTCGTAAGTATAAATTAAACTCATTCCCAAATTAGGGCCAAGTTGTGTTAATATATGTAAAACTAATACCTTGGGCGACTATCAATGGGAAAGGTTTTAGTCTTAAATGCTTCTTACGAACCGCTCAATATAACGAGCTGGCGTCGCGCTGCTATTTTAGTGATTAAGGGAAAAGCGGAGCGGGTAGAACACAACAGTAAATTTATTTACTCAAACTTCCTTCTGCCCACTGTTATTAGGTTGCGCTATTACGTGCGCGTTCCTTATAAAGAAATTCCTTTAACCCGTCGAAATATCTTGCATCGTGATAATCACACTTGTCAATACTGCGGTTACAAGGGCGATGACTTAACATTAGATCATGTAATACCGCGATCGCGTCGTGGAGGCGATACCTGGGAAAACATTGTTACAGCTTGCGTTCGCTGTAACGTCAAGAAGGGTAATCGTACGCCGCAAGAAGCTCATATGCCATTGCACAACACTCCACGGCGACCTTATAGTAGCCTCTATTTTGAGGTGAGCAAGCATCTTAAAAGTGGTTTGCATCAAGAGTGGCAAAAGTATGTTATAGGACTTTGACATCAAAATTTATGTCATAAACATCACAAAAATGGCTTTTGAGCTAAGCAATTAAGATACTTTGCAGTTCTCTGGGGCTAGTGGTGGTAATCGAAAATAAGAGCGACAGTTTGACAATTGCCGTTTAAATTTTATTGCCAAAGAGTCGGTAAGCTAAAATAAGCTTTTGAGGATAGTTGCAGGACTATTCCATCAAAGCGGATTAATAGCTGAGTTAACCAAATACTACCCCAAGGGCAACAAGAACTTTAATATTTTACACCATGTTTACAAAACGGCAAGTAGGGTGCATCTAAATTCTCGAAAAACTTTAGATTAAACAATTCGCAATATATCATGAGTCGTAGCCCGGGGTGAAAGTAGTATGCTTGCTAGTCAATTGCATACTACTATATTCTGGGAATTAACATCCTAAAACCGTCGGAGTAGATTTAGGTTTAAATTTTTTCAAATAGTTCTGATTCGATGGATTCGGAACACACAAATAAAATCATAGGCAACATAGCACGTCAGACACACTTTTTGATCGAGAGCGATTTATCTGTGGCTGGTGAGTATTGGACGGGGGTAAAACCTAATGCAATTAACTTCAGAAAATGAAGCATTATAGTTTTGTTGCATTGAGTGGGAAGATTGTAGTCTGTGGTAGGTGAAAATAGTAAATGTTTTCAAAACATTTGAAACCGAACCACTCACGCTACAAAAAACATTCTCCATGGAATTAAACTCTTCCGATAAGCAGGTAGATAATTTGCAATTAACACCAAATACAACCGCATCAAATGTTGAAAATAATCAAGATTCTTTAGAAATATCACTTTTGTCGAAAAAATCTGTTAGTACGATGGGCGCTGATACTAGCGATCATCCAGCAAAGGTTCGTACTAGTTCCGTCGTTGCCCAGAAATCGGAACAGTTATTACAAACCCTCAAAGCACATAAACACGAGCGTCAAATAATTATACTACAAGATTTTCCCGACCCCGACGCTCTTTCTTCTGCTTGGACGTACCAATTGATTGCCGAGCAATACGACATTAAGTGCGATATTACTTATGCAGGAACTCTTTCCCATCAAGAAAATATTGCTTTGGTAAAGCTGACTAACTTACCAGCAACCCGTACTCCTTTACAAAGCCTCAAAAATCGCGATCTCTCATCCTATCAAGGCTACGTACTAATTGATAATCAAGGTACGACTTCTTCCTTATTGAATGCAATTCAAGAAGCGGGAATTCCCTTGATAGCGATTATAGACCACCATAATTTACAGGGTGAATTTAAGTCAGAGTTTGTTGATATACGTCCTGGGGTTAGGGCTACAGCGACAATTTTTACCCAATATTTACAGTTCGGGTTACTGCAGCTAGATAGTAGTATGAGCGAACATGTTAACTGCGCCACAGCATTGATGCACGGCTTGCACTCCGATACAAATAAACTGATGCAGGCAAAAGAAGAAGATTTCATGGCGGCAGCTTATTTGAGCCGATTTTATGATGGTCAGTTGCTTAATACCATATTGCTGGCAACTCGTTCCAAGCGAGTGATGGATGTAATTGAACGTTCGTTAAAAAACCGCATCGTACAAAATAATTTTTCCATCGCTGGTGTCGGTTACCTACGCTACGACGATAGAGATGCAATCCCCCAAGCGGCAGATTTTTTAGTAACAGAAGACAACGTTCATACCGCAGTAGTTTACGGCATAGTTCACGACGAGGATGAAGAACTCGAAGTGGTGATTGGTTCTTTGAGAACTAATAAACAAACTTTAGATCCCGATGAATTTATTAAAGAAGCTTTTGGACAAGATAGCACGGGTCGTTTTTTTGGCGGTGGGCGTACCAGTGCTGGGGGCTTTGAAATTCCTATGGGTTTCTTATCTGGCAGCAACGAAAACTCACCTTATGCAAAAATGAAATGGGAAGTTTACGATACTCAAATCAAGCAAAAACTGTTGAAATTAGTTAATCCAAAAGATAATCCCATTTCATCTGATGAATAATAGATAGTTGTTGGTGGTTAATTGTTAGTGGCTAGTTTTGACACTCCCCATGCTTGAAAGCTAGGGGATTCTTGTTTCATCCGTCCGCTCTAGAAATCTAAATACAAGTATTCAAATTTCCCCGTTTGGATACGTCCACAAGCTTACACGGACTGCCCGACCGCGTTTGAAATGATTTATTCAATTTTTGCATTAACCCCACATTTATGAGCCACTGCGGTGGACGGGTTCCCCGGCATAAAGCAAGTGGCGTACAAGGTTCTAGGCTTATTGCCCCTAGGGTGACCGATCAGGGTTTGTCCGCTTTACCGCCCTTCGCTTTTTATATGTGCGCATTACGGCTTTGAATAGTATACCACAATTTGGCTATAAGACTGGCGACTAAAGTCGCAAGCGCACTACACCCCCATAGTTAAAAACTAGGGGCACTGTGCGCGTTTCCGGTAGAATTATCAATTATCAACCATCAACCATCAATTATCAACTAATGTGGAAATATATTTAATTCGCCATGGAATTGCACAAGAAGCTACAAGTGAGATAGAGGATGAGGAACGAAGTCTTACTGAATATGGGCGAAAAAGAACGCAAAAAGTTGCTCAATGTTTAAAAAAATTGGATTTAAATTTTGATTTGATTGCTACAAGTCCCCTCCTGCGAGCACAACAAACAGCGGAAATATTGATTTCAACAGGGCTAAGTTCTCAACTAGAACAATGTTCTTATCTTGCTCCTGGCGGTAGTATGCAAGATTGGATTGCACAATGGTTAGGACCTAAAAATTATCCACCTTCTATGCGCTTGGCGCTAGTCGGACACCAGCCTTGTTTGGGTAATTGGGCTGAAATTCTAGTCTGGGGTCAAGCGTCAGATAACTTAGTCGTGAAAAAAGCAGGTATCATAGGCATAGAAACACAACACACCGCTTCTGTTGTAGGTTGCTATCAGATGTTTTGGCTGACACCGCCTAGATACTTGATTTAGTATGCTATTTAACCTTTTTTCAAAGATATTTTGTAATAAAGGATACTGTTATCAAGGTGAAGCTTTCTGCTAAGTTAACTCTATAAAATCTTTAAAACAAAAGATGGTATCGCCATGATGGTTTGCGAATTTAAGCCCGGATTGGATGGCATTCCCGCTGCCCAATCCAGTATCAGCAACGTTGACGGGCATCAGGGAATATTGGAATATCGTGGCATCCGAATTGAAGAACTAGCAAAAAAGAGTACTTTTCTCGAGACTGCTTATCTGCTAATCTGGGGCGAATTACCCTCGAAAGAAGAATTAGCATTATTTGAACATGAAGTCCATCAAAATAGAAGAATAAAATACCGCATTCGGGACATGATGAAGTGTTTCCCTGAAAGCGGCCATCCAATGGATGTTTTACAAGCGTCAGCAGCAGCCTTAGGCTTATTTTACTCGCGTCGCGATTTGAATAACCCAGTTTATATCAGAAATGCCGTTGTCCGTCTTTTAGCAAGTATTCCGACGATGGTGGCGGCATTCGGGTTAATGCGACAAGGTGACGATCCCGTGCGCCCTCATGACGAGTTAGACTACGCCGCCAACTTTTTGTATATGCTCAATGAGGAAAAACCAGATCCCCTAGCAGCACGGATATTTGATACTTGTTTGATACTTCATGCCGAACATACAATGAATGCTTCCACCTTCAGTGCCAGGGTGACAGCTTCTACTCTTACCGATCCCTATGCTGTAGTTGCAAGTGCAGTCGGGACATTAGGTGGCCCTTTACATGGTGGTGCAAACGAAGAAGTAATTCGGATGCTAGAAGAGATTGGTTCTGTAGAGAATGTCCGCCCCTACATTTTGGATTGCATTCAGCGAAAAGCTAAGATAATGGGTTTTGGTCATCGCGTCTACAAAGTAAAAGATCCACGTGCTAAAATTTTGCAAAATTTAGCAGAAGAACTATTTGCCAAGTTTGGGCATGATAAGTACTATGATATTGCCCAAGAAATGGAAAGAGTAGTAGAGGAAAAACTGGCTCATAAAGGAATTTATCCAAATGTTGACTTCTACTCCGGTTTGGTGTATAGAAAATTAGGCATTTCTACAGACTTTTTTACACCAGTATTTGCAATGGCTCGTGTTGCTGGTTGGTTAGCTCATTGGAAAGAACAACTTGCACAAAACCGGATTTTCCGTCCCAGCCAGGTTTATCAAGGTCGCCACAAGGTTGAATACGTGCATATAAAGGATCGCAGTTAAAGGTCTGGATGTTGAGAGTTGGGAATAGGACATGGGGCATAGGATATTGGATAGGTAAAAGGTAAACGGGTAAATAGTTCGACAAAAATTCTGAGTTCCTAACTCCTCATTTCTAACCTTTTACCGATTACACCTAACATGGAGACCTCCGAGCACCTTACCCCCTCGTCCGGGGGATTATTTATCCATAAGATAAGTAGAAACTCTCACTAAAAGTGAGAGAACACCAAGCTGCTTAGCGATATACTAGGCATGGTCATTGCAAAAAATCTTAAATTTTGCCTTACTTGGGTAAAGATATTGTTGGGTTACTTTACAGTTATTAATAAGTGTAGATAGTTGTAAACAACCACGGCAAGATGAAGTATGAAGAATTTTATGTAGCGCTTCATACTTCAATAGTTAAGATCCGACAAGCGCAAGCAGCGCACTTGGTAAGCAAGGCAATTGGCACCGCCTTTCCCTCTGTGGTTGAATTCGGGTAAGCGATTTGACCAGTAGAGTCTCGAGTGATATCTAAACGAATGTTTAGATGCTCCTTATTACGGAAGAATCCCGTGTTCGATCGCGGGTCGTGTCAAGGGTTCCCTGAAAAGTGTTTTCAGGGTGCCCGTCAAGCTTGAGTTAACTTCAAGAGTATAAAGATGAATTCAGGAATTGACCTACAAGGAACTTTTATTCAAAGCTTGATGGATTTGGGGCTACCTGCCGGTACGGCTAAAGCCATTTGGATGCCCTTGCCGATGGTTTTGATGCTCATTGGTGCCACAGTAGGGGTGCTGGTGTGTGTTTGGCAAGAACGAAAAATTTCAGCCTCAGCCCAGCAGCGAATTGGTCCGGAATTTATCGGACCTTTAGGCTTGCTTGCCCCGGTAGCAGATGGTCTAAAGTTGGTCTTTAAAGAAGATGTAGTACCAGCAAAATCTGACCCCTTTTTGTTTACCCTCGGTCCAATCATAGTTGTGCTACCGGTATTTCTGTCTTATTTAATTGTGCCCTTTGGACAGAATTTATTGATAACCAATGTGGGGACGGGAGTTTTCCTATGGATTGCTTTTTCTTCTATTCAGCCAATTGGTTTATTAATGGCTGGGTATGCATCAAATAATAAATACTCTCTCTTAGGGGGGTTGCGAGCAGCGGCACAATCGATTAGTTATGAAATTCCCTTGGCGCTTGCAGTATTGGCGATCGTCATGATGTCAAACAGTCTGAGTACGGTTGATATTGTCAATCAACAATCAGGTTACGGCATTTTGGGCTGGAATGTTTGGCGACAGCCAGCAGGTTTCGTGATCTTTTGGATATCAGCCCTGGCAGAATGCGAACGCATGCCTTTTGACTTACCAGAAGCAGAAGAGGAAATAGTCGCAGGTTATCAAACCGAATATTCTGGGATGAAGTTCGCTTTGTTTTACTTGAGTTCCTACGTAAATTTAGTATTATCTGCTTTATTGGTATCAGTTTTATATCTTGGTGGTTGGGATTTTCCTATTCCTATCAATTTAATTGCTGGTTGGTTAGGAGTGAGCGAAGCAAATCCTTTATTACAGATTGTCACCGCCTCTTTAGGCATCACAATGACTGTACTCAAAGCTTACTTTTTGGTATTTCTGGCAATTCTTTTGCGTTGGACTGTGCCAAGAGTTCGCATTGACCAACTGTTAGATTTAGGATGGAAATTTTTGCTACCCATCGGCTTAGTTAACTTACTGTTAACCGCAGCTTTAAAATTAGCTTTTCCCTTCGCCTTTGGTGGCTAAAGCGATTTTGGATTTTGCGGAAAGTTGAGCCAGTCCGTTGCGGAGGAACACGCACCGTTGTAGCAACTGGCGTTGGGGTGTAGATTTTCTTCCCCCAAAACGCATCCTCGACAGATTTTGGATTTTGAATTAGTTTTCAAATCTAGAATCTAAAATCTAAAACTAAAATTAGCTTTGAGGTTGGTTTTAGTCAATATACTGATTTAAGATTTTAGATTAATTCTTGAATCTACAACTTAAAATTAGTAATTATTTTTTTCCGTTGCCTTTAATGGATAAACCAATTTTATATTTTGGATTAGTTCTTAAATCTAAAATCCAAAATATAAAATCCAAAATTCAAGGAGAGACACACAATGTTAAAATTCCTCAAGCAAGTCGTTGATTACGGTAAAGAAACCTTAGAAGCGACTCGTTACATCGGTCAAGGTTTAGCCGTTACCTTCGATCATATGCAACGCCGTCCGGTTACAGTTCAATATCCTTATGAGAAACTAATTCCTAGCGAACGCTTTCGCGGTAGAATTCACTTCGAGTTTGATAAGTGTATTGCTTGTGAGGTTTGCGTCCGGGTTTGTCCCATCAACCTACCTGTAGTGGACTGGGAATTTAACAAAGCTAGCAAAAAGAAAAAGCTTAATCATTACAGTATCGATTTTGGAGTTTGTATATTCTGCGGTAACTGTGTGGAGTATTGTCCGACCAATTGTCTATCCATGACAGAAGACTACGAACTTGCTACCTATGACCGTCACGAGTTGAATTATGATAGCGTTGCTCTTGGTCGTTTGCCTTACAAAGTTACAGATGACCCAATGGTAACACCGTTGCGTGAATTAGTTTACCTTCCCGAAGGCGTGATGGAACCCCATGATGTACCAGAGGATGCACCCCGTGCAGGTGCTTTCCCTCAAGATCTTGTGGAAGAAGAAAAATAAACGAAATTAGAAGTTAAGAGTTAGGAGTTAGAAGTTAATAATTAAAAAAATAATTAATAACTGAGAACCAGCAACTAACAATTAATAACTAGCAGAATTGGTTTACCTTCCCGCTATGCTTATGGAACACCAAGATTTACCAAAGGATGCATCCCCTGTAGGTATTTTCTTGTAAGCTCTTGTGGAAGAATAAAAATAAACTAAATTAGGAGTTAGGAGTTATGAGGACGGGACTTAGAGGTTAACAATTAGAGAAATAACTAATAACTAATAACTAACAACTAACAACCAACAACTAATAACTAACAACTAATAACCAACAATCAACAACAAAGGACGAAAAAAGTGAATTTAGCTTCGGGAGTACAGATAGTTACGTTTGCCATACTGGCTGCGATGATGATTGGGGCGGCGCTAGGAGTTGTGCTGTTTAATAATATTGTCCACTCTGCTTTTATGCTGGGGGGCGTATTTGTTAGTATCGCAGGATTGTACTTGCTGCTGAATGCGGACTTTGTTGCCGCAGCCCAATTGTTAGTTTATGTTGGGGCAGTAAACGTATTAATTTTGTTTGCCATTATGTTGGTAAACAAAGAGGAAAATTTTGTTTCTCTCCCAAATGCTTGGCTAAGAAAAGTATTAACAGGATTAGTAAGTTTAGGATTGTTTGCGCTTTTAAGCACGATGGTTTTGGCAACGCCATGGAGTTATTCTACTGGGACTCCTGTCGAGAATTCTATTGTTTTAATTGGCGAGCATTTCTTTACTGACTTTTTGTTACCTTTTGAATTAGCTTCCATTTTGCTCTTGATGGCAATGGTGGGAGCAATTATATTAGCTCGTCGCGAGTACTTGCCTCCCCAAGAAACTTCGGATCAACTACCACAAACTGTTTTAGAATTACCTGAACGTCCGAAAGAATTAGTACCGGCTGGAAGCAAAGACAATTAACAACGATCGGTTATCAATTGTTAATTGATAATTGATCATTGATCATTGATTTGAAATAGGAATAGAAAATAATCATGCAACTTCAGTACTTTTTGTTACTAGCAGCCGCCCTTTTTTCCATAGGTATTTATGGTATTGTGACCAGTCGTAATGCTGTACGGGTGTTAATGTCCATTGAATTGTTGTTAAATTCAGTTAATTTAAATTTAATGGCTTTTTCCAATTATTTGGATTCGACATTAATCAAAGGTCAAGTTTTCACCGTATTTGTCATTACTGTAGCGGCGGCTGAAGCTGCGGTTGGTTTGGCGATCGTACTGGCAATTTATCGCAACCGCGAGACTGTTGATATGGAACAATTCAACCTCCTAAAGTGGTAGTTTTGTGGAGCTTAAGCAAGTAATTATTGCCTATAAGGCGCGAGATCCCCAAAGCAAACGTTGGGCTGAAATCTGTGCCAGCCAGTTAGAGCATCGTAAATGCCATGTATTAATAGGTCCTAGCGGGCCAAAAGATAATCCATACCCGGTTTTTTTAGCTTCTACGACTGAAAAAATTGACCTAGCTATAGTACTTGGTGGTGATGGTACGGTTCTAACTGCTGCAAGACATTTAGCCCCTGCTGGGGTTCCGATTTTGGCCGTAAATGTAGGCGGCCATTTAGGATTTTTAACTGAGTCGGTAGAAGAGTTTCAGGATACCGAATCGATTTGGAATCGGCTTATAGAAGATCGTTACGCCATACAGCGGCGGATGATGTTGCAAGCAGCTGTGTATGAAGGGCCTCATCATAATTTGGAACCGATAACCGAAAGGTATCTTGCTTTAAATGAAATGTGCGTCAAACCCGCTTCTGCCGATCGCATGATCACCTCAATTTTGGAAATGGAAATTGACAATGAGGTGGTTGACCAATATCAAGGAGATGGGTTAGTTATTTCTACTCCTACGGGTTCTACTGGTTATACGGTTTCTGCTAATGGTCCGATCATGCATGATGGTATGGAAGCGATTACCATCACTCCTATTTGTCCCATGAGTCTTTCGAGTCGTCCAATTGTTTTACCTCCGGGTTCGGTAATTAGCATTTGGCCTTTAGGCGATTTTGATTTAAGTACTAAGCTATGGACTGATGGCGTTTTAGGTACTTCTATATGGCCGGGACACCGCGTAGATGTACGTATGGCTGAACCTCGAGCTAAGTTTATTATTTTACGGGAAAATTATTCGTATTATCAGGTTTTACGAGAAAAATTACTCTGGGCAGGAACTAGAGTTAGGTATAATAGTAAACATAGTACGAGATGAGGATGTAGAGACGTAATATATTACGTCTCTACAATGGTTTGGGTTATTGAATTAGTTAGAGCAAACAGCATCCGCTTCAACTTCAATCAACATTGCTGAATCTACTAGGGATTTAACTTCCACCATTGTGGAAGCGGGAGGGTTTTCTGCAAAAAATTCTTGATGTGCTTTACCAAATTCTGTCCAACGAGAGATGTCAGTGACGTACATTCTCGTTCTAGTTACATTTTCTGTATCTACACCTAAGTCTTGTAAAGCTTTTTGAATAATTTGATAACAACGTTTGGCTTGAGCGTAAGCATCGCCGGGAGCAAAAACGCTGCCGTCTTCTGCTACTGGTGCGGTACCTGATACATAAATGTGATTTCCGGCTTTAACAGCGCGACAGTAAGCTACGGTTGATTCCCAAGATGCACCAGAAAAGGTTCTATGGATTTGCATGGTGATACCGAATATTTATTATAGATTGTAAGTTGGGTTAGACAGAAAGAACAACTTGAATTTATAACGAAAATTTATGTTGTTTTTTCAATAAAAAATACACTATACAGATATTGGTTTATAAAAATAATATTAATTAAGTTTGTACTATAAATTATTCAGGATAAATATCCCAGTTTATCCAAGCGATGGCTTCCTGTGCGGAATTAATATTAGGTGGTACTCGTAAAATATGGATGTTACCGGTGGTTGGACAAATCATTTTTAATAAATGAATTAATTTGATATCAATATGTTTGTCAATTTTCAATAAACTGCATTATTGGTAAATATTTAATTCTATAGCTTATAATTATTGCCAGATACGATGATAACCAATTCCTTCAATTAAAATTATTCTGAATTCAGCATTTTTTTCTGATAAAAGCCATTCATATTTCCATTGATAAGGATGAATTTTACCGTATTTTTCGGGAATCATTACACCATGATAAGCGTAGATTTGAAAACCTTTATAATTAATAGCGGGTTTTCCTTCTGCGTGTAATAAATATTCATTGTCTAAATGGATTTCTGAAGGTTTGGGAGTTACAACCGCGATATTTTCAAAACACCACCAGCAACCACATTCTTTAGCTGTTGTCCACCAAGCTATTAATTTAGAACAATCTACACCAATTGCATCAAAGTAAGCATAGTAAGCTAGTTCGTGAATTTGCCATATTCCTTGCGGACAGTTATATATCGTATCCTCTATAAACTCGAATTGTTCACTATCTTGTTCATAATTATCTTTTTCATATAAATCGGATGGAAAAGAGTTATTTATAGCTTCAGATAAGTTATCGCAAAAGTCTTTTAGAACAAACTTTACTGGATTAAAAACTTTTTTGTATACAAATTGTTTTACCGCAGTATTAACACGAGCATTAATAGCATTATTAAAAATATTTTCTGGTATTTTAGAAGTTATTACATCTGGAACGAAATTAGACTGAAAGAAATCACCTAAATATTTTCGATTATAAATAATCCATTTTACTGCTATAAGAGGATTATCAAACCATAATATTTCTTTTGGTTGCTGATATCCTTCGTAGGTAAGATAAATTGCTGCTTCTGCTTTTTGTTTATCTGTAGGTGAAGTATCTAAAGCAATTTTTATCCATTCATCTCGAATTTTTGGTATGAGTGCTTTTTGAGAAGCTGTAAGTTCTTTTATCATTATTTTGATTATAAATAGAAATTTTAGGACAAAAATATTAGAGTTAAAAACCCGATTCTTTTAAAAAACCGGGTTTTCAATATCTATTAATCAATGATTGAGGCTGAAAAGCTAATTATTGTATCTGTAAAAATTCCTCACTTTTGAGAAGTCAGAATAATTCTGAATAGTTTACAACTGATGATTTTTCAATCAACTGCTCTCAAAAAATAGTTGATGACGCTGGAAACGATGGCTAGTACTATTGAACCTAATAAAGCAGGTAAAGGTCCATTTATTATAAAACCATAGCCGGGGGTAAAAATACTTGCTAACCACAGGGTAAATCCATTGATCACAAATGTGAATAATCCAAAGGTAAGTAAAGTGATCGGGAATGTTAAGATGCTTAGAATGGGTCTGATAAAAGCATTAACCAGTCCCACAACAACGGCTGCAACCAATGCTGCAATAAAGCTTTTAATATCGAACCCAGGAACAATATGAGCGGTAATCAGCAATGACACTGCAGTGCCAAGCCAGGTTAATAGAAAATGCATCATTTGTTTTGTATAAGAAAATTATTGATTTGTTTGGGGTAATTCACAATATACTTTTTAGTATTTAATTATGCATGAAAGTAGAAGTTATGGTTTTCCAAGTAATGGCATCTAATGATACCTCTTTTTAAGGTATATATATTATCCTATTGCAGGTTGTAGTTGCGACTGAAATTGGGTGAAGTATTTAATTTAGCTTTGCTTCATGGCAATATGAATTGTTATGTGGATAAGTGAAATTTTTATTATTTATAAAATTTTTGGTTATATAGCGAACAAATTATACAATCATTTATTTGGGAGTTTAGTATATTTAAGACAGTTGAGCAATATAAAACATATGGATCGGTTTTGTGAAACCTCACTATAAATCTCTGGGTTCACGGCGAGAAAATAAGAATTATTTGATTGAAGGCTAAAATTATAAATATTGCTTTTTAATCCTGAAAACTACATACTTCTCTTGTATCAAATTTTGAATCATTGTGTATTATTAATCGAGTGGCATCAAGAAATTGCGGTTGCTCATGAGGGAAAATAATCAAACTCGAAAAATTTTGCTTCTCTGTGCAAATCCCAGAGGAAGTAGTCTACTGCGCTTAGATGAGGAAATGCGCGAGATTAAGGAGGGGTTGAAACGGGCTAAGAAGCGCGAGCAATATTCAATATCAGTTGCAGAAGCTGTACGCTACAGGGATATTCATAGATCAATTTTGGAATATGAACCACAGATTATTCATTTTTGCGGCCATGGTTTTGGTGAAGATGGTTTGGCTTTTGAAGATGAATCTGGTCAAATCAAGTTAGTTGATGCTGATGCTTGTAGTGGATTATTCCAATTATTTAGGGAGCAAGTTGAGTGTGTTGTCCTCAATGCTTGTTATTCCCAATTTCAAGCTGTGGAGATATCCCGGTATATTGATTACGTGGTAGGGATGAGTGACTTACCTACACTGACCTTCGGTACAGTGTAGGCTTCTCAGCGACTCTGGGCAACCCCAGACATAGACTGAGCTTTTTTATCCAGGGCGTGCGCCCCACGCTTCCTGATGTTGATGCTCGCATTCAAATCACGGCACAAAGAAATTTTGCAAACCGGGCAATCATGCACTCTTTGTGATAAAGGTTTTTTTACTTTATGACCACAATTTGAACACTCTTGAGAAGTACCATGAGGCCTTACTGGGACTACCAACAAACCAGCATTTTCGGCTTTGTTTGTAAGTATTGAAATAAATTGTCCCCAGCCCGCATCATGGATACTCTTAGCGAGTCTAGTTCTGGCTAGACCTTTTATATTCAACTTTTCAACTGCTACTACATCATATTTTCTGAGCAGTTGATTAGCGGTTTTGAAATGAAAATCTTTACGGGTATCAGCAACTTTTTTATGCTGTTTACCCAATTTTTGAATGGCTTTTTTGCTTCTATTAGAACCTTTTTTACGTCTGGAAACTCGCTTTTGGGCTTTGCGTAATTTACGTTCTGCTTTGCGTAGATATTTAGGGGCTTTTACTCGTTCGTTATCAGAAGTAACAATAAAATCAATTAGTCCGGCATCAATTCCTACAATATTGCCTGCATTAAAGTCTGGTTTTACTGTTGGTACTGTCTTATCATCAAGACTTAAAGTGACATAATAACCCGTACTCTTCTTTGTAACAGATACGGTTTTTATTGCAAAACCATCTGGAATAGGACGGTGAACAATGACTTTTACATCACCTATTTTCGCGAAGTCTGCCGGACAGAGTACTCTTTCCGGCGAGCTTCGCGATAATGTGATTTTATTGCTAACAAAATGGTGTTTTAAAAATTGTTTATAAGTAAATGTCTTATATTGACCTACACCTTTAAATCTAGGTCTGCCAGATTTTTTACCTTTACAATCACCTTTTAGCCATCTATCAAAAGCTTTTTCTACTTTGTCAGATACACCTTGGAGTACCTGACTATGAATATTATTATACCAAGGTCTTTCTTTTTTGAGTTGAACTAAGCTTTTTTCTTGGCTGTACTTAGTCGGTCTTTCTTTTAACTCAGGTAAATAACAAACAAGTGGGCATCTATCAATAGAGCAACGATTCTGTTCGTACCAATTAAACCTTTGAGCAAGTTGATAATTATACTGGCAACGCAGCATATCAAGAGTATTGTCTATTATTTCTTTTTGCTGCTTATTCGGCTTAATTTTATACTGGTAAGAAGTTCTCATTGATAAATACTTGTATTGCCTTCGACCTGAAGATATACTATCATAAATGTACGTTATATGTACGTATAAATGAAGAAAAAAAGATTAGAGATACGGTTGAGTGAACGCAGGTTAAATAAGCTAAGGTTATATGCTGCTAGTAAGGATAAAACTATGACCGCAGTATTAGAAGATTTAATTGACTTGTTGTCACCCGAAGAGATTGATAAAAGTCTCGCTGCCTTAAAAGACTCGTAGTCACATTGCTATTTAAGACGCGAGACTTTTATCCGGGATTCATCTCACGCTGCCGAAGACGGTCAGACGTGAGCCTTCTCCCGTTTAAGGTAAAGAAATCGGGGATAAAGCAGCTATTGAGTTTGCCGTGGGTTTTTACGATGCTCTTGGAGCGGGGAAAGATTATAAGTTTGCTTATAAATTAGGTTGTAATTCGATTCGGGTAGCGGGGATACCGGAGCAATATACACCCCAATTGATTGCACGAGATAATTTAGAATCTGGTTCGGTATCTGAGTTTTCTTTTAAATCGTCTTCAAAAAAATTGGCAGGTCAAGGCAGGACGGACGTATATATTAAACGTTCGACCATTGAAGAAAAATGTTGTAAAACTATTGTACACCCTGGTGCGCTAATTCGTATCAAAGCAGCGCAAAAAATGGGAAAAACTTTACTTTTGGAGAAAATACTCGACTATTCCAGAGAGCAGGGTTATCGAACAGCGAAATTAGATTTAAAACTGGCCGATATAAATATTCTTGCGGATTTAAAAACATTTTTACAATGGTTGTGTGCCGATGTTTCTGACAGTCTGGATTTGGAAACCCAATTTGATAAGTATTGGAAGGATATTTACGGGTTGAATAAGAATTGTACTCGTTATTTTCAAAAATACTTATTATCTGCTAGCGATAAACCTTTAGTATTGGCAATCGACAATTTTGAGCGACTATTTGAATATCCTGGTATTTTCCCTCAATTCTGCTTGATGTTGCGGGGGTGGTATGAATCAGCGAAACAAGGGGACAGAATTGGTCAAATTTGGCAGAAATTGCGGTTGGTGGTGGTTCATTCGACTGAAGCTTATCCTTCCTTGGATATCAATCATTCACCGTTTAATGTTGGCATAGCAATTGATTTACCTGAGTTTAATCTCGAACAGGTACAAATTCTTGCGAAGCAGTATGATAACGGTGAGTTGGGAGAGGAAGATTTAAGTAGGTTAATGGAGTTGGTAGGGGGACATCCTTATTTAATTGAAAGAGCGATCGCTAATCTCACAACTGGTGAAATAACTCTAGAGCAACTTTTAAATCTGGCTTCTACCGAACAAGGAATCTTTAGCAACCATCTGCGGGAACAATTATGGAATTTGCAGCATAATCCTTTGTTGGAATCAGCTTATAAAAAAGTGGTGAGAGCAAATGAAGCAGTGCGACTTGATGCGGAAGTTGGGTTTAAGTTACATAGTATGGGATTGGTGAAACTTTCAGGGAATGATTGTGTTCCTAGCTATGATTTGTATCGTCGGTATTTTTCAGAGCGTTTGGTTGGATAAGGGAATAGTGAGTAGTGAGTAGTGATTAGTGAGTAGCAACAAGACTTTGTAGACGCGAAACAGCTTCTCAAAGAGAAACCAGTTTAAATTCTGTAAAATAATTGAGTTTATTTGTGCGAACTTAATTTACTGAATATCAAATATATAAATATTTATGCTTACTCTATGAAACCTCTTTCCTCAGCGTCTTCTGCGTTTTTGCGGTTTTTTAATTATGGTTGACCAATATATCTTCTCTGGAAGTTTACCAAAAAATGCCAGCACTTATGTGACGCGAGATGCCGATCGCGAATTGTACGATGGATTGCGAGGGGGAAAGTTTTGTTATGTATTGAATTCTCGTCAAAGCGGTAAATCGAGTTTACGAGTGCAAACGATGCGTCGTTTACGAGAAAATGGAGTGGAATGTGCTGCGATCGATCTTTCTGCGGGTGGTATTCAAAATGTTCCACCAGACCAATGGTATGCGGATTTGATTGATTCGCTGATTGATATTTTTGATTTGGATGTTGATTTTGGGGATTGGTGGGAAGAAAATCAATTAAATTCTCTGGTTACCAGATTTCGCAAGTATCTGGAAGAAGTACTACTTGTGGAAGTTAAGGAAGATATTGTAATTTTCATTGATGAAATTGATAGCGTTTTAAGTCTTAATTTTCCCACCGATGATTTTTTCGCTTTTATTCGTTCTTGTTATAACCAGCGTGTTGATAATCCCGCATATAGACGTTTAACATTTTGTTTGTTGGGAGTCGCTTCACCGAGCAATTTAATTCAAGATAAACAACGCACTCCCTTTAATATTGGTACAGCAATTTCTCTCAAGGGTTTTCAATTACAGGAGATTGAACCGTTAGAACAAGGTTTGAGGGCAAAATTCAGTGATTCCCAAGCAGTTATACAAGAAATTTTAAATTGGACGGGAGGACAACCGTTTCTGACGCAAAAATTATGTCAGTTTATGGTGGAAGAATCCGAGAAAGAAAATCCTTGTACTGTTGAGGAAGTTGTTAAATCAAAAATTATTGAAAATTGGGAATCTCAAGATGAACCGGAACATCTAAGAACTATTAGAGCGAGGATTTTAAGAAATGAGGAACATGCTGGGTATTTATTAGAGTTGTATCAGCAAATTAGGTGTTCCGAGGAGCAATGTGAGATTACAGCAGATAATACGATTGAACAAAGTGAATTACTGCTTTCAGGATTAGTTACGAGACGAGAAGGGAAGTTAAGGGTTTATAACGCTATATATAAAGAAATTTTTAATCAAAATTGGATTGAAAATGAATTAAAGAATTTGCGTCCTTATTCAGAAAATTTTAAATTTTGGGTTGCTTCTGGATATAAGGATGAATCTCGATTGTTGCGGGGAAAGACTTTAGCTGGTGCGGAGGAATGGGCAAGAGATAAGAATTTAAGTTATCAAGATAAACAATTTTTAGCTGCTAGTAGAGAGAAGGAAATTCAGGAGAAAATTGCTTCAGAGGAACAAGAAGCACAGTTGGAGAGGGAGAGGAAGGATAAGGAAGCTGTAGAAAAGAGAAATCTAGTATTGAGCGAAGCGAATCGAAAAGCTAAACAGCGGATTAGTATTGGGAGTTTTGTTTTAGTTATTACCTTATCATTTACAGCAATATCAACTTTCGTCGCAGCAAATAAAATAAGAGAAGTTAGTACAACGAATGAATATCTTAAAACAGTTAAAAAATTAGCTCCACTTGCAGGACAACTTGAAGATGAAGGTTCTGACAAAGAAGCTAAAGAACTTTTATCACAAGCAGGTCAATCTGTTAATATCAAAGACCATAAACTGAGACTAGCAATTCTTAATGCTGGAATATCTTACGCTTACCAAAAACTTAAATCAAAGAATTTAGCAGAAGCACAAAAATATTTAGATAGAAGTAAGAACCTAAGTGAACAAAAATGTCAATCGTTGATAAAAGAGATTTCTAATGAAGTATCACAAATTTGTTTACTAACTTTAAAAACTTCAGGTAATTTATTCAAAGAACAAAATAAAGTTAAAGAAGCAATCCAAGAATATCAATCAGCTTTTAATTTTATTAAAGTCTTGTATTCCGAAGAAAAAAGAGGAAAACAGATAGCCAACATCAGTCCTCCATTTAATAAAAAATTCAAAAAAATTAAAATAAAAATTTTATCAAAAGAAAATGTAGAAGCATTCCATCGAGAATTTATCGATTTACTATCAAAAGCTAAAGATAAAAATCTCAAAAAACTCAATATTCGAGTTAAAAATTCTTTAAAAGAACACTACCTAGATGAACTGAATAATCTTCTTGCAAACAAAAAATGGGAAGAAGCTGATAAAAAAACCTATAAGTTTATGCTCTATGTTGTTAATAAAGAAAGCTATTTGGATATAGACTCTTTCAAAAATTTATCCTGCAAAAACCTTCAAGATATTAATTCGTTATGGGAAAATTACTCAGACGGACGTTTTGGTTTTAGGGTGCAAAAGAAAATTTGGATTGAGACAGACAATCGACTGGGTATCACTCAAAAAAAGCAGCAAGATAATGAAAATTATAAGCGTTTTACGTCTCGCATCGGATGGTATGATGACAATGATAAAAAAGATTTCCTTAGGTACACTCAGGTGATTGAATTAGTAGAAAAAGATTATCCAAATATACCTTTGGGAATACTACCAGCAATACCTGTATCTAACGTAGCTGTTTATCTAACTAGTCGTCGGGTAAAAAATTACTCTTTTCTAATGTTGCAACTGGTGAAGTGTAACATATAAACATCCCAATTCTTGATTCTAATCTGTAAATAGCAGTTTTTTAGGGAAATCATAGGCTTTTCATAAATCAGATAGCTGCTACCAACCTAAAACACCAAATTAAATATCGTTGAAAAACTTCATCGCTATTTTCTGGTCATAAAATTAGCGATCGCTCTTCCCATGCCGGAGGCTTATGGCAAATTTTTCACCTACCTTGCTCCTAAGGCCAATTTACAACTTCTCAATCATCCCAAGGAAGAAGCATTTTTCGAGGTGAAGTCTTATTTTTCATTGTTATTTAATAGATTTATTTATTTTTATTTCAGAATTGAACTATTCTTCAATTAGCGTAGCGGCGTATAGGCGGGCTATGATTATTTAAGGTTTCGATGAGTTGTTTATAAGCCCGTCTATACGCAATTGAAGAAAGCAAAGCGGTAGTTCAATTCGCGACTATAACGAGTCAATGTGCGCTATTCTTTCTTCATTTTATTTAATTCATATTTTCAAACTATTTAGAAATCTGCAATATCTGAAGTTTTGTAAAAATACTTGCTTCTTATCTAAATTTGTGATATCTCCATTTACTTCACCGAACAAATTAGCGAAAATAGGTCCAAACAGATTATATATAAAAATATTATACTTGAAAAAGTGACTTAGATTACGTCCAAAAAACAACGTAATTGCGTTACTTTAATAAAAATAATTCCTGCTATTAATGAGATTCTTCTCAATTAGTCAAAAATCTGTTAATTTTTATTGCAAAATACTGAAATTTTGAGGATTGAGATGTTCTATTTATAGCTCAATATTAAGTATACTCAGTCTTTCAAATCACTCTGAAATCAAGAGTACAGTATTTAGACTGATTAAAAGTAAAATTGAAAGATATTCTTTTCAAAGATATTGATAAAACAGTAATGGTTGAAAATTCAAAAATTAACAACCATTTATAGGGGAGAAAAACTTTTTTGTGATTTCTCCTTCACTGAAAGATTGACTTGTTTTTCAATCAAGTCCCCATGAAAAAATAATTATCCTTCCCCTCTCCTTAATAAGGAGAGGGGTGTCCGGTAGGACGGGGTGAGGTTCCAATTTGAAGTTGGAAGAAAAGTAACCACACCCTAATTGTTTCCCACACCAACATTCGGAGCTATCTTGGCGTACAAGTCTTCATCTGCACGGGTAAAAGCAGAACGTTCCATTAAATTGTTTAAATACTGGAGTTTCTGTGAAGACTGACTTTAACCCAATCTACGATATTCGTGATTTTAACGTGTTTTATATAACTCAAAAAACATAAAATCAGTATTTTTATTGAGAAAAAACCGGGTTTATATAAACTATTGCTGTTTTTTTGACTACCATTAAGAACAATCTGTAGAAGAATAAAAATTTTGCTTAAGTCTGAAAACCTCTCCTCTCTTGAGGGGAAAGGTTTGGAGAGGAGTTATACATATTTCTATCATGCTCTAAGATTACCTATTAAAATTTCTCCCTTACTCCGAAACTCTCTTAATCAGTTAGATAATCTTCCACCGAGAATAGATTAATAGTGCGTAACGCGATCGCGCTACGCACCTTAAAACGATGGTTAACGTCTACGTTTATCTAAAAGATTCCAAGTAGCACCTCCGACAACACCATCGGGTTCTAAACCGTTACGCTTTTGAAATGCTTTTACAGCTTCTGTTGTTACGGGGCCAAAATCTCCATCAACACCTTTGAGAAATCCCAACCTAGATAATTTCTCCTGTAATTTAACAACTTGAGAACCTCGCATTCCGGGACGTAAAATCGGTAATCCTGCTGCGGTGTATTGGATTACGGGAGTTTTTCTCTTAGTGGTTGTATTTCTTTGACGAGTAGTTGTTGTTTGACGAGTGCGTGTAGTGGCAGCTTGTCTTTGTGCGGGTTTTCGCCGCGTGGTGGTTTTAGGAGGCTTTGGTTTTACTGGTGTTGCGGGTTTTGGTTCTGGAGTGGGATTAACAACTCTAACTGAACTATTTACAGTAGATGTTATCCCATTTTGTTGCTGTGTAGAATTATTCACCACCCTAACGCTATTGATCGATTCTGTTGGCATGGGGAAGTTATTTATAGAAGGAGGTGGTGTAGGAGTGTTAGTTACTTCTGTTGATGTAGTTACGCTGGGGAAAAGGGTTTTCCAAGTATTCGTATCAACAACTCCATCTGCTTTCAAACTAGCTGCTTGCTGAAAACGGATAACTGCTGTTCGAGTCATTTGAGTGAAAATACCATTAACTTCACCCCCATAAAAACCTAAAAGTTTTAGAGCTCCTTGTAATTCTCTTACAGGTACTCCTTCGCTACCAATTTTCAGGGTAGGGCGATTCATGGAAGCCCCCACAACTACTTGAGCAATTTTTTGTTGCGGTGCTGCAATTGATACGATTGTCGATGAACCAAATAACAGAGGTGTGGAGGAAAGTAGAAGTAACCAGTAAAACCTATTTCTGGGAAGGAAGCGAAACGATAGGAGAGAGCGTAAGTATTTGATAATACTCAGTTTTTTACTACCAATCATGGTTTGTGCCCCCGGCAAGTCTCTTACAAATACACTTTCTATTAACCAGTATAAAATTAAATTGTAACAGCAGTGTAAATGCTTATAAAACGCTGTAAATTGTAATCAATTGATGCTAAGTAAATGCTTTCAACTGCCGTTACGCAATTATACGGTTAATTGCTTCTTCTTGACCGATTACAGACACAAATGGTTCCTTCAAATATTTCTGTGCGACTGCGATAGTTTCTACACTAGTTAAAGCGGCGATATCTGATTGAAATTTTTGGTCAAAGGCAATTCCCAAACCGAGAATTTCATACCAGCCATATATTTGAGCAAGTTGTCCGTTAGTTTGCTTGCCCAAGGCGTACTGTCCGAGAATTTTGTTTTTCGCTGCTTGTAAGGAGCTTTCTTCTAATTCACAACTGGAAAGTAAATCAACTTCTTTTCGCAATCGGGATAAAGCAATGGTGGTATTTTCTGGTGCGGTACCCATATAAACCACAAAGGAGCTAGAAAACTGTCTTGTAGGGTAAAATGCAGAGACATCGTAAGCTAAACCGAGCTTTTCTCGCAATTCTACAAATAAGCGACTGGAAAGCCCATTCCCTAAATAAGTAGACAGCAATTTTAAAGCGGGGTAGTCAGCACAATGCACAGAAGCACCCAAATAACCCAACATATTTACTGATTGCTGCGTTAGTTGGGGGGTAATTACTTGTTGGGGTTTTGTTTGAGGAAATGGTACTTCCATAACTGGTACTGCTGTATCCACAGAAACTTGCCAATCGCCAAACAGATCTTCTACCTTTTGTGTTGCATCTTCAAGAGAAATACGACCAGCAATACTAATAACTATATTATCGGGACGAAAATAAGTTTGATAATGTCTTACCAAATCCTCTCGAGTTAAACCGCTAATAGTAGTTTCATCACCACTACCTGAAGAGGCATAAGGATGATTCTCGTACATAACTTGTCGTAATTGCTCAAATGCAACGGAAAAAGGCTGTTCCTTTTGCAAGCGAACATCTTGTAGAGCAATCCGTTTTTCCAACTCTACCTCAGCTTCTGGAAAAGTTGGCGTTTTCATTATTCGTGTCGCCAATTCCAAGATTTGAGTAAAATCGGCTGTGACGGTTTTTAAAGATAGAACATAGTAATCTGTGGCGGTATCGGCACTCAAAGAAGCTCCCACAGATTCAACATGCTCGGCAATTTCAAAGCTTGAGAGTCCATCACATCCTTTAGTCAGTAAAGCACCGAGTAAATTTGCCAACCCTGCTTTTTCCTGGGTTTCATAACAACTTCCAGCACGGATAAATATTCGAGTTGCAATAATATCAGCAGCTGAATTCTCCGTAACCAGGAGTACTATCCCATTTTTCAATTGTTTACGATAAACGTTCGATAATTTTGGCAAGGTTGTCATTTATTAGTTAGTTGTTAGTTGTTAGTCGTTAGGAGGAGTGAGTAGTGAGTAGTGAGTAGGGCGGGAGTGAATAATTACAAGCCAATAGTTTAAATTTCTCCCCATCTCCCCATCTCCCCATCTTCTAATCTCTGGGTTTAATTACCGTTACTGCGTAATTATTGGGCGAAAGATATTTATATGCTATATTTTGCAGTTCTTTTACATCAAAAGACTGAATTTGTTGGGGATAAGTTACTGATAATTCTGCTGAAGCAATAGTGTTGTAATATCCGTAAAGTCCTGCTAATTGATTTGGTGTTTCTGTAGAAAAAGCATAATCATTACACAGTAGACGTTTTGCACGGCTAAGTTCTTGTTCGGTAATTTTCCAGGTAGTTAAATCTTGTAGGTGAAGGCGAATCAATGATTCTACGCGCTCTAATTGTTCTGATTCTAACCAGACATTGATAGTGAATAAACTTGACTGTTGCTGTAATGAAAAACTGCTATAAATACCGTTTACTAATTGTTGCTTTTCTCGCAAATCGCTGACTAATCGTGAAGTGCGTCCACCTGCTAAGATAATCGAAAGTAAATCTAAAGCATAACCCGTACGAAGTTCTTCGACTCCTGGTGTTACCCAGGCCATCAATAAACGGGCTTGTTCTATTCTCGATAATTGGATTTCTTGACGACGAATTCCGATAATCGTTGGTTTTATCGCAATATTCGTGGAAGGGCAATCTAACGAGGGGGGCGCAAATTTATTAAAGGCACCATTAACTAATTGTAAGGCTTTTGATGAATTAATTCCTCCGGCGATCGCCACTGTCATATTTTCTGGTTGATAGTGAGCGCGATGGAAGCTTCTAAGCTGCTGTACTCCATGAGAAGAAACTTCTTGATGGCTTCCTAAAATTGAACGTCCATAGGGATGCTCGGGGTAAACGCTCTTATAAAGGGCTTGATAAGCAATCCAATGGGGATTATCGGATGCTTGCCGAATTTCTTCTAAAACTACATTACGCTCGCGGTTTAATTCTGATTCTGGTATCGCTGCATTAAGCAATAATTCACCCATCAAGGGTAAAGTTTCTTCAAAATAAGTAGAAGCTGTAGTTAGGGAATAATGAGCATAATCATAACTGGTGGCAGCATTACTGACTCCACCGGATTTTTCTATTGTTCGATCAAATACTCCTGCTTTTAATTTTTCGGTACCTTTAAAAATCATATGCTCTAAAAAGTGAGCCATTCCACACCAGGATTCTGGCTCAAGGGTGGCACCCGCACGAACCCAAACATCTGCCACTACTACGGGAGTGGTAGATATTTCTTGATGAACCAAAGTTAACCCGTTGTCTATTTTGAAGACTGAGGCTGGAAACACGGTACTATTTATTGCGATCGGAATATTAGATAATTCTATCAGTTTTTACTTACCGTATTCTTTTATTTACCTTCTAGAGAATTGTCAATATGATTTTCTGAATATAGATGTTTCTGATACAGTTTTTTTTCTAATTATATGAGATACAAATTCAAAATAAATTAGAGATAAAATCAATATCGTAAATATACGTTTCCTTTGTAAAAGTTGATGACATACTAAGTATTTTATGAAATGAATAACTTTATTTAATAGTGAAGAGTGAGTGGTGAGTAGTAAGTGATGAAGCTGTACCCATAAATTACCCATGAATTCTGTATTTCAGAATGAGGGAAATCCGCTATATATAAAAAAGCATAATAAAATAAAGCTTCTCCAATCGAAAAGTGAGTTGAGAAGCTTTATTTTTTGAGTTCACCGCAACGCCGTTTTACCTAAGTTTATGACCTGGTTAAACCAGGTGGGCACCGATTACTTCGTTTTAAGTTTCCGGGTACAAGCCCGGTTTACTGCCACGAAATTGCTCAGTTCCCATATCATAAAAGTCATAGATCACAAAACTGTATGGCAGTCACCAACGTCGTAGTGCAACAAACCTATTATAACTTTCAAAAATGATGTAGTGTAATAAATAAATAATTTTTCTGGTGATTTTATTCTGAGTCTATTGAGAATACCATATATACTCTATATTGCGGGCAATTGTCATCGCTTCATCACGGTTTAATTCATCTAATAAAACTGTAATGTGTCCCAGTTTACGCCCAGGACGAGATTCTGATTTATCGTACCAATGAAGGTGCGAACCAGGGATTTCTGCTAATTTAGAACGCTTATTGATATAATCACTTTTGTTTGTTTCATAACCCAATAAATTTACCATAATAGCACTAGCATTTTTCATAGCCACATCACCTAAAGGTAAATCGCATACTGCCCTTAAGTGCTGCTCGAACTGAGAAGTAAGGCAGGCATCAATAGAGAAATGTCCGGAATTATGGGTTCTAGGTGCAATTTCATTTACTAATACTTCACCAGTATCGGTCAAAAATAGTTCGATAGCAAAGACCCCTACTGCTTGCAGATGATTTAATATCGTACAAGCAATATTTTTAATCATTATATCTGTCTGTTGACTGATGTGGGCAGGTGCAATGACTCGCCGACAAACTTGTTGTTCTTGTTGGGTTTCTACAACTACAAAAGTCGAAGTTTCACCACTTGTTGAACGAGTGGCGATCGCGGATAGTTCTTTTTGAAAAGGGATAAATTCTTCTAGTAAAAAACGAGATTCAATTAAATTATATTCTTGATTTTTCTGCCAATTACCTAAGTGCAATTTTTGCTCTAGGGTAGTTAAATCTTTAATGATAAAAGTACCTTGACCATCATAGCCATGACGACGCGCTTTTAAAACAGCAGGAAAGGTTAATTCCCACTCATTTTCAGGATTAAATCTTATATCTGATGTTCTCGGATCGGATGAAACCGCAAATAATGATTCTGGTAATATAAATTGAGGTACTGGTATACCTAAATCTTGTAAAAAACAGCGTTGATGATACTTATCCAGAAGAGGAAATAGTGCTTCTATTCGAGGACGAAAACAAACTCCTCTTGCAGCTAGTTTGGATAAAGCTTCTATATCAACAAACTCATTTTCAAAGGTGATAACATCACATTTTGCGGCTAAATCTTTTGTAGCTGTAGCATCATCAACTGCGGCGAAAACAGTATCGCTAGCAATGCCAACAGCTGGATCTTCAGGGCTAGGAGTTTGTACAATTAATTCTACCCCCAGCTTTTTCGCTGCTGTACCCATCATCAATGCTAATTGTCCGCCACCAATTACACCAACACGCTTCATTTGCATCCTAAAGAATAACGAGTTTCTACACCAGTTTTAGAATTGATACCGCTAGCTGTTTTACAAAGTTCTTTAATCTGCACTCCGTCTAAAATAGCATCAGTAAAATCAGCACCTGCAATGTTTGTATCAACAAATGTGGCACGGAGTAACAAAGCTTCTATCAGTACAGCATCGCTAATATCAGCACCCGTTAAGTTTACCTGATCTACCATCGCATTAGTTAAATCTGCTCCGTGTAAGTTGGCTTTTGTCATTACAGATGCACTGAAAACTGCTCCGCGTAAATCGGCATTAGCAAAATTAATAAATTCCATGTTGGCATTAGAAAATTCTGATGCTTGTAGACTTTCATTACTAAAATCTCGTCCTGAAAGTTCTGCATTGCTAAAAGACAACGGATGAGTCCAATCAGCCATTACTGGTGTTGTCCAAAGTATTGACCAAAAAAATATCATGGAGAAAGTGAGTAAAGCTCTAAATCTTTGATGAAACATAAAATTTGATTAATTTTGGGGTATCTTTACTTTAAAATTAAGCTTACATCATCACTTCGCAAAAAAACTTACCTTACATAGTCTTTTGTCTTTCAAGAAACATAGGCAAGATTAAGGGGGCAAGAGATAAAGGGTAAGAAAAGCCTCTAATTCTGCTCATATCTAGTATCTCGACTATCGGCCGCGAATATGCCTTCTGAATAACTACCTACAGCATTTTTTCCTCAAGAAACCGAATCTATTTACACCGATTGATAATTGTACATCCCACTAGTACCGCTTGCCTTCGTTACAAATCAAAAGTCTGGCATTCAAAAAACTTATTGAGTAGGCTTTTGAGCAATTTGAAATGGTTGTTTTATTTCCGCTGCGATGCACTAGGTTGTTCAAGCTTCCTGTAAATATTAATTGACTTAATATTTCAAAACATACTTTACATTTTTTCAAATAAATAATTACGTAACTCCGACAATTATTTAGAAATATTTACTTTGGAACAGATAGATAAAGTTTATTATCATTTAACGAAAGAATAATAGAATTGCTGTTAATCTGATAATTAGTGAAAGCTTTATTTTATTCTGTTGTGAGTATATTCGCGGCTTAATAAAGCTTCACATTTAGAAGTGACAAATCTTGAAATAGAGAATTGTTAACTTTAAATATTAACCGAGAGAATTCTATTTATTTTATTACTGGAACATTATGCTGAAAATCTTCAATCAACTTATTAGTAATCCTATGAGACATTACAACGATGAGTGGGTAAACCAATGGTGTCAAGATAATGGTTGGACTGACTTATATATCGAGCGCTGTAATCACTTCTGGGCTTTTCCTCCAGGTGCAGTAATGCCGGAACCGATTCCAGTAAAAGTTCTCAGAGAAATTAAAGCAGAGAATGGCCAAACTTGTGAAGAACGTATTTGGTCGATCGCAGCGGTAATTGCCACAATGCTAGCAGCAGGTGTTACTTATTGGTTGAGATGTCCGATACCAATGGTTGCAGCGTTTGCTTTTAATGCTGTAACTGTTGCTCAACTGGAAGTTGAAGATGCATATTGAGGAGTGTGGACTTAAAAATGTTTGTGGGGAAACCGTTTCCCCATGAATATTATAGATAGTAATTTTTATAAAAATAATTAAGCTAATCTGTTATTTAAGCAATATAAATTTTGTCACAGTATTGTCATATTACTTAGATTAAAATCATGTATGAGGTTGAGAAAAGACTTTTGAGTATGGTCGATTGAAAAGTGAATAAATTACTTAGCGGGCACCCATAAAAGTTTTCCTCCTGAAAATACTTTTGTGGGAACCCTCAGCGCGGTTTGATTTTCCTAAGCCTCCTTTTTTAAAGGGGGTTTTCTCAATTGTATTTAAGTTCTCAGGTGCAGGAATAAGCCTTGGTTTATTTCCCTTCACTATTAATCTCCCTGGGGATACTCTTCCCATAAGGTTGTAATTTCGCGTAAACTTTGGAAATCGCCATCACCTAGTATTAAATGGTCAATTAAAGGAATATCCAAAAATTGTGCTCCACCTAATAATTGACGAGTTAACTCTATATCTTCTGAACTAGGTTCAAGATTGGCTGAAGGGTGGTTGTGCGCCACTATTAAACGAGTTGCACCTTGGCGTATAACTTCTCTAAATATCTCCCGGGGAGGAGCTAAAGTTTCCGTTGCAGTTCCAATGGTGACTACCTGAGTTGCCAATAAACGATTTTTCACGTCTAATAATACTACCGCAAATCTTTCTTGTTGTTGCCACATTAAATCTTGACTCAGAGCAGCCGCTGCTGCTGCTGGACTATCAATTAATGTACCTTCTCCGGGACGAGATTGAAAAGTACGCTTACCTAATTCTATAGCAGCTAAAATCGCCGTTGCTTTGGCTGGGCCAATTCCGGGAATTTTCATCAATTCGGCGGCGCTAATATCTCGTAAAACGACCAAAGGCTCGCGCTGATACTTGCCTAATTCCTGTAAAATGTATTGTCCCAAACCTACAGCAGATAATTTTCCGGCACCTTGACCTGTTCCTAGTAGAATTGCAATTAATTCAGCAGTTGCGAGAATTTTTGCTCCGTGGGTTAACAAGCGTTCTCTTGGACGCTCATTTTCTGCCATATCGGCAATTCTGAGGCAGTAAGTCATGGATAAAGTAGGGAATAACGATGATAGCTGTATCTATCTTTATTTATCCCAGTTTTAACCTCATTATTTACAATAATTTGGCAAATATTAAAAATTTAAGACAGGAAAAAGAAGAGAGAGGGAGAGAGGGGAAGAAGAGCAAGATAAATTAACTACAATTAATATCCACGGAATTTCAATTCTATGATGATAAATTACCGTGGATGTAAAGTATTACTAATTACAAATTATCCTACACTTTACTTTCCAAACCCTCTTGGGAAATTTGTGTGGCTTTGAGCATATGGTAAGTAATTAACAATTGAGTCAGCGCCAAGGGATAACTTTGGATAGTTTCTCCAGTTGTTCCTGCGACTTTTCCTAATTCTGGGTTACTTTGGCGATCGCAAACGTTTTTTAAATTAGGCATATCGGAACAGATAATTTGCTCTAATCTGTTGACTGGTTCTAATGTAGCGTGGCCATCAACTTCTAAAACGTCAACAGGTTTACTCATATCTCTATCTAATTCCAAACGAATTGCTGAGGTGGAATTGCCGTTGCCAAAGTTGATAATTTCGGTAAAATCTGGATGGGGAATTGTTGGACGTAATACTAAACGTACGTTCAAATGTCCATTACTTTGATCGGAATCATCTTTGGGAGGGTAGAAACTGATAACAATGTCGCTCCATTGACGTTGGGGACGGATAAATTGTTCTGAATCTGATTCGCGCTTTTTGAGTTGATTTAAAACCTGTTCTTCGGTATAGCCGCGTTTTTGAGTATCGCGCTTAACTTTCCACTTTGCACGCAGGGATTCTGGGGGAGCAAGATAAACTTTGACATCGTAACATTCTCTAGCTTTTCGAGTTGAATAACCCAGCAATCCTTCAATTACCACAAATTTGCTCGGCTTTATATATTCAGGGGCATCCAGGGTACCTGTTTCATGGTTGTACACTGGCTTGAGAATTGGTAGTCCATTACGCAACTGTAAAAGATCTTGCTGCATGATATCCAAATAGTTGCAGTCAGGATCGAGTGCAGTAATACCTATTTCAGCACGCTGCTTACGGTCATATCTATGATAATCGTCCGTGCAAATAACGGTGACATTTTCTGGTCCTAATACTTGTGCAATACCCTTAGTTAAAGTTGTTTTACCCGCAGCACTGTCACCTACAATACCCAATATAATCGGACGACTCATTTTAACCCCTTGAAATAACAGAGAATTTGACACTCCCCATGCATGGAATGCAGGGGATTCTCGGTTCACAGACAAAACTTAACCTAGCAGGATTTCTCCAACGCAGGCCAGCGGTTCTATCTCCCCGAGCTTATGAGATTCCGTCTGCCCGACGGTACTTAGTCCCTTCTGCAAAATATTAATCGCTGCATTAATATCTCTATCTTCTATATATCCACAATTATTACAAATATGAGTTCTAGTTGATAAAGATTTCTGCACTTTTTCGCCACAATTAGAACAATTCTGACTTGTATAATGGGGAGCAACAGCTATTGTTAACTTTCCATATTTGTAGCCATAATAATCTTACCAACGGCGAAATATTGACCATCCTGCATCGTATATCGACTTAGCTAGATGTCGATTTTTTACC
>JBHJJJ010000060.1:0-3094 GCA_050042755.1 Rivularia sp. (in: cyanobacteria) | reverse complement strand
CATCATCAAGATGCATTAATTTCCTACACCCAAGCCATTGCTTCCTTCGATGAAGCACTCAATCGCGCTCCTGATGATATCAAAGCTCACAATAATAAAGGAGTCGCTTTAGCTTTATTAGGTATTTTACAAGTAGATTTATCTCAAAAAGAAGAAGCAATCAAAAGCTATCAAGCAGGATTAGTAGAGTTTGATCGCTGTTTAAAAATTGCACCTGATAATAAGAAAGTTAGAAATTTAAGAGATAAGTTGCAAGAGTTATTGGATGATTTAAAGTGAACTAAAATTCTGGGGTTGGATTCAATAAACAACCGCGTTGAAATGAATTTAAAGGTTCATAAAATAAGTAGGTTAAAAAGTACTGAGATTTTTACCTAGTTTGATTTATCAACATCTTACACCATTGTCGTTAAACCCAGATTTCACGGAAATGAATCTTGGCTACACATAAAGTACGTTAAAATTCACATCTTGCACCATTGTCGTTAAGCCCTAATACCCGCCTTGAAATCAATTTCAAGGCTCATATACAAAGTACGTTAAAACGCACTAAAATCCATACCCAGTCTGATTTATCAGACTTTGTCTGTTAGCCTGGGAATTTATTCCCGTGTTGTTGAGAATGGTGCAAGATGTAAGATTTATCAGACTTTTGCTATGAGACTGGGAATTCATTCCTAGACGGTTGTTGTGAATATTGTGCCACACACACATCTTCTTCCCAATGAATAACTGCGGTAAAAATTTTATTCATTGTACGAATTTTCTCTAATCAAAAACATTTCAGAATGTTGCAAAAAATGCATTCTAAAAATTTATCGCAAATAATAGTAGTAAGCCTAAATACCTTTAGCTATTGCTTAATTAATACTAATAGGACTTACGCAACTGGCACATTTTACTTGTAGGGTGCTTGTACACTGACTGATTGTTTACGCAATAATGAGGCAATGAGTGTACGGCACCACCTTCTGCTTGTGACAATTGCGTAAGTTCTGACTAAATTGTTTTCTATGCTTGTAATTTCTTAGTGTCGCGATCGCAAATACTAATATGTATGATTACCCCTATATAATTAACTTAATCGGAGATAACTTTATGACAGACGTTACTCAACCAATCCTTATGCAAACTCCTACACCAACTCAAGGCATTCTCAAAACTAACAGTGATAATATCACCACAGTTAACATCCGTTCGGGGCCTTCGCTAAATCGTCGCGTAATTCATGAAGGAAAAAAGGGAGATCAAGTCAAAATTCTCGATCAAACCAAACCTGCTGGTGATACACGTGCTTGGTATAAAGTTAAATTCGGTGAGGAATCGGATGATATCGGTTGGGTACGGGAAGATGTAATTCAACTCACTTATACAAATCCTTCTGCGGCATCAACTTTATTGCTTTTTGCTACGAACAGTAGAACAATAAGAATTTATTCTGAAGAAGGACAAATTTATATGAATATTTATGACAACCAGGCCGAAAAAACAGAATTATATGCTGTGCAAGCTGCAAGATTACCGCAACTTGAAACGGAAAATAAATGGAAAAGTTACGTCGCACTCAAAGATAATTCTGCTTACTATGCCAGATTTATTCCCTTCGGTGAAGTAGATTTTATTATTATTAATTCCAACAACGGTAATGTGATTCTCCAAGAAAAAGGTTTCCGTGCTAGCGGTACCGAATATCAGAAAAATTGATGGTTGATAGTTGATAGTTGATGGTTGATATTTTTTCTACTAACCACTAACCACCAACCACTAACCACTAAGGATATAAACCGCGATCGTTCAAGGCTTGGGCTACTCTACCTACACCGAGTACGTAAGCTGCTAATCTCGGAGAAATCTTTCGTATCTGCGATTGTTGCATTACTTTGCGATATGCTTGCACCATTAAACTTTCCATTTCTCCATTCACTCTTTGTTCATCCCAAAATAAATAGGAAAGTCCCTGTACCCACTCTAAATAACTCACCACAACTCCACCAGCATTACTTAAAATATCCGGTAATACCGTTACACCGCGCCCTTCTAAGGCTCGGTTGGCTTCGAGTGTAACGGGGCCATTTGCTGCTTCAACAACAAGATGAGCTTGGATTTGATTCACATTTTCTTCGGTAATTTGATTTTCTAAAGCTGCGGGAATCAATACATCGCAAGGTAAGGTTAATAACTCTGCATTACTAATTGGTTTCGCTTGGGGAAATCCCAAAATCTTCCTGTTATTCTCCTTAGTATAAGCTTTCACTTCCTGAATATCTAAACCATTATCCGCGAAAACACCGCCAGAACCTGTAGAAACTGCAATAATTTTTGCACCTCCTTGATGCAACAATTCAGCCGCTGCACCACCAACGTAGCCAAAACCATGAATGGCGACTCGCGCACCTTCTAAGGATATACCTTTATCTGCTAAGGCTTCACGGACAATAATCATTACACCACGTCCGGTTGCCATTTCCCTTCCTAAGGAACCACCTATGGAAATTGGTTTCCCGGTGACAACTCCCGGTACTGCATGACCGATATTTACCGAATAAGTATCCATCATCCAAGCCATTTCCCGGGCTGATGTACCCATGTCTGGTGCGGGTATATCTACTGATGGTCCAATGTCTTTAATTAATTCGCTAATATAACGTCGAGAAATACGTTCTAATTCTGTGACACTATAACTTTTGGGGTTTATCGCCATTCCTCCCTTGGCACCACCGTAGGGAATACCCAATAGTGCACATTTCCAAGTCATCAGCATTGCTAATGCTGAAACTTCCCGCAGCGTAACGGCTGGATGGAACCGAATACCACCTTTATAGGGACCTAAAACGTCACAATGTTGGACTCGATGTCCAGCTAAAACTTGTATTTCACCGTTATCTCGTTTTACTGGAATAGACACCGTAACTACCTTACGCGGGTTACTGAGTATCTCTAATAAACCTTGTTCTAACTTTAACTCTTTCGCCGCCGCGTCTAAATAGCTACAGGCTTGATCGAACGGGCAAATATACGCCGGAGAGGGAACCTCTGACGACAGTGGAGATGTTTTATCCATAATATGCAAGTAGTGAAATAATTTCTGTTTTAC
>JBHJJJ010000059.1:0-13807 GCA_050042755.1 Rivularia sp. (in: cyanobacteria) | reverse complement strand
TGTTTAGTGTTGAAGTGCTTTGCTTGCAGTGTGGTGGGGTGGTTAAATGGATAGTGGGGTGGTTGTGATGTGTGTTGATAATGAAAAATCCTATAACTGCTAGCTGCTAGCTCCTAACTCCTAACTCCGAACTCCCAACACCCAACGCCTAACTCCTAACTCCTAACTCTCAACTCCTAACTGCTAACTCCCAACTCCTAACTCCTAACTCCTAACTCTCAATTCCTAACTGCTAACTCCCAACTCCTAACTCCTAACTCCTAACTCCTAACTGCTAACTCCTAACTGCTAACTCCTAACTCTCAATTCCCATTGCCCTATCTTCTAAACACATTCTTCCCAAGAGATAGGAAAAGTTTGTTTCGATAGCAACGAGAAATCCGGATCGCGGTTTGGGGTTTCTTGATCGAGGACTTTTACTACTTTGTTATAGATTTCCTCTGCTTGTTGCGGGGAATCACCGATGCTGGTTAACCCTAATTTACCAAATTCTGATAAAGAACCCATTAAATGAAAAACCGTACCCGTTTCGGTTCCGCTGTCAAAATGCAATCTGTAGTGAGCGATAATATCCATCAAATCATTGGGTAGTAATCCTCGATAACGGTCTTTTTGTAGATTATCAGTAGCAATATAGTATTTTGGTCGTCCTTGCTGAGAATAAAATAAGCCGGTAGGATTATCGTAGCGACCATTTGTCAGTAATTTCAAAGTCATGAAAGGATGGGTAGTACCACCTTTTCGTAAATTGATTTCAATTGCTTGGATATCCCACGTTCCATCATCTTGCTTGACGGTGATAAAATCTACGCCATATCTTTCTAATGCCCCTTTTTCTGCTAACTTGTAACCAACTCGTAAACCTAATTCTTGTTACTGCAATCGATATTCTTCCGCAGCGGGAAACTTACAACCGAGATAAATTTGACCATCTGGCCCTCCTAAAATTTGGTCGTGGGTAGAAAGAATTTCCACTTCTCCTGTCGGCGTGACGCGCCCTTGAACGCTTGGTGAAAGTTTAACATCACCTTCGACAAAAGCCTCAACAATCGCTCCTAATTCAGCGATACGTTGGGAAAATGTTGACCAAGTTTCTTCCTTGGCTTGAAAACTCATTTTAGTAAAGCTTTCAGTAATCGCCGTTACCCTTTCTTGATGAGGAGCATTTTCGGAAATTACTTTGATAATCGGTCTTAAATCTAACAAAGCATTTCCTTCCCCAGAAATTCCTTCGTTCAGTTTTACTACCATCCTTTGTAATGTCGGTTGACGCTCCCACAACCCAGCCGCAGCTTCTGCTAAATCCGATACACTCCACATCCTGTTACTACCATCTGGATGGGGAACCCCAGCTTCTGCAAAAATTTGTCTGGAACCACTCTTAGTCCCCCAAATCTGCACATCTGGCGCAGCAGCATACAGCGGAACTCCCAATTCTAAAGACAATTGTGCTTCTAAATCTGTGGAATTGTAGCAGATCATGAACGATTTATCTATTCTTAAAGCTTCTCGAATATGCTTTAATAATCGGGGGCGTTCTAAAATCTTTTGACTTAGAGGTTTATGAGAAGAATCGTAAGTAGAAAGCAATAACAAGCGATTGCGAGCGTGAGAAAAAGGAATTCCCGGTAAAAGTTGTAGATAATAATCGATAATACTGGGATGCAAAGGCACTGATGTTACATAAATTAGCCGGTTGCGGGGGTTCCACAAGCGAATTAAAGCAAATAACAATCGTTCTTCATAATGTTCGGAGCCTTCTACCTTCTTTAGTTCTCGTTGATCGAGACTAAGGGAAGGAATCACTAAAATATCAACATCACTCGTATTGCTTTCATCACCTTCGATACATTTCCATCTATCCCGTAAATCTGACTGAAGATAACGAAATTGATCCAGTTTTTCTAAATCAATGTGAGGCATTTTATTAATTATCACTTGCCATCAGGCACGGACGTATATTGTTTTTCAATTATCATTTATCAATTGTCAATTATCAGTTACGAATTACGTAGGGCAGCTTTACCCAGATGTAACTTATCGGTGAAATTTCTTCCTAATAGCTGATAAGCCACTCAACCGTTGGAGAGATAAGTATATCTACAAATTTTGTTAAAATCGCAATAATTATTGTTAAGTTAATTACAAATATTAATATGGCATCTCCTACACCATTAAAAGGTACGGATTTAGTAGACTGCGCGAAAGCAAATGCGAAACAAGGAATAGAAACCGCTGCTCTTCAATGTGGCTATGGCTCGGATTTGAATACATTTGCCGCAGAATTACGAAAGGCTTGCGAGGAGATGAATTTACAAGTTTCCGAACTCAATGAATTAATTATCGACCAAGATATGATGCTGAATATCGGTACTGGGGAAGTTGTTGCTCCCGATACTCCAGCAGATTTGTAAGATTTTAGGAGTAATTAAAAAATTAATTACACCTCTATTTTGGCTGGTGAAAACCTGTCTGGGTAAGTTTCTTCTGTGAACCAAGAATCTCCGCTCGTTCACGGCGGAGAGTGTCAATCCCTTCTAGCTAATCGATTACCGGCTAAAAATTTTCCCCCCTCATGTTGCAGATGGCTACCTCAGGGCGAGATAGGAGTGGCGTTTGCCGTGCTTTAAATTTTGTCACAAACGCGAAATCAATTTAGAGGCGATGCGTACATTTCACGCACCGTCTATATTATGTTTAAAATATACAAATTCATTGGCACAATTGAGCAATGCCCATATTATCACAGTTGTAATACTTTATACTCTTCACTATTAAATAAATAAGAAAACTGCATAACTTCAGGAATGCGACCTCTAGTTGTATATCGATGTGATGTAATCTTTACAACTAAAAAATAGGGACAAACTTAAGCGATGAATAACTTATCGGTACCAATCCAAGATCGTAAAAATGCGCATAATGTCGCTACAGACAAGAATCTTTATATAATTATTTGTACAACGCTGATATCAATTATGGGGGGGCAAGTGATTGCGCCAATATTGCCTTCCCTAACAGAAGTATTCAATGTTTCCACCGGAAACATTGAAATGGTGATGACACTTTATGCACTACCCGTTGGAATTGCAACTCCCATATTAGGGGTATTAGCCGATCGTATCGGCTTGAAGAAAATTTTAGTACCTGCCTTAATTTTAGTTGGAGTTGCCGGATGTTCTGCTGCTTGGACCAATAACTTCCATTCTCTTCTAGGGCTGCGATTTTTACAAGGACTTGGTGTGGCTCCGTTAGACGCTTTAGCACTGACTAAGATTGCAATGTTGTATAACGGCTGAATGCTGAGTAAGGCAATGTCTATCAACGCTGCGATGATTGGCGTTTCTTCGGCGATTTATCCGTTATTAGGAGGAGCATTAGGAAGTTTTAGTTGGAAATATCCATTTTTACTTTCCGCTTTTACTTTTCCTTTGGCTATGCTGGTGATCATGGTGCTAAAGCTGCCAGCTAAACCTCCTGCTGCTGAAAAACAAACCTTAAAGTTATATTTCAAAAATACTTGGAAAAGCATTAATAACCGTTCGGTAATGGGATTATTATTTGCAGTAGGTTCCATATTTATGATTCAATTTGGGGCTTTCATTACCTACATCCCTATTTTTGCGGGATTTTCTCTTGGTGCTTCTGGGTTTATAAATGGGGCTATTCTATCTACTATTTCCTTGGCGCTTGCTTTAACTGCTTCTCAATTAGGATGGTTAGTTCAAAGGTTTTCGGAAATTACCTTAATTAAAGTTTCTTTTATCATCAGTGCTACAGCGTTATTCATGATTCCTTTAATGAATAATCTTTGGCTGCTTTTAATTCCTAATATTTTATTTGGTGCAGCTTTAGCTTTAGCACTAACATCTTCTCAAGCATTATTAGCGGGGCTTTCTGCCCAAGATTCTCGGGCTGGATTTATGGCGGTGAATGCCAGTATACAGTCTTTAGGACAAGCATCAGGTCCGATATTAGGAGGTTTTGCGATCGCAACATGGGGTATAAAAGCAGTTTTCTTAACTACTGGTGTTTATGCTTTAGTGGCATTCGCAATATTCAGTATTTTACTCACTCCAAAACTGACTGAATCTGTACCGCAGCTACCAGTAAGTGAAATAGATGAAGAGGCAACATTTGTTCCTGCGGCTGTTGCATCTCCTACAGTTTTACAAACACCCGTTGCCCAGTTAGTTCATACTCTCACCAACAGGATTATTGATTTACCAGAAAATCCTTCGTTGATGCACATCGGTAAACGACATACTAGTGATATATCGCATATAGATGTTTCATCTTTGCCCCATTCCGAAATTATTTCGCGCAATCACGCTCAAATCAAATTTGATGGAAGAGATTATTATATCCAGGATATGGGAAGCTCTAACGGTACTTATATTAACAAATATCCACTTCTACCCGGTATTTGGTATAAGTTAGGACCTGGTGTCAAAGTTGGTTTAGGTAAGCGAGATATGGTAACGTTTGTATTTCAACTTAATTAACTAAACGTACAGGTTTGGAGTTAAGATTTTCAGCAATAGAAGCAACTCTTTTTACAACTCCAATCATATATTGATAATCGGGAGGTGATGCTGATGGTATGTATTTAGCTTCTTGAATTAAAGAAAGAGGAGCATTTTTCATCCGATTGCGAATCACATCATAACGTTTTCTTTCAATCTTGGGACTAATTAAAACAGAACCTTCTGGTATGGGATGGGAATCTTCAAATATGATGCTAAACTGTGAAGAATCGATTTTTGATTTATAAAAATTAAACTCTTCTAAGGAAATAGCCGCAGCATCAACTTTACCTGACGATACCCATTCTAAAGAAACTTTTGGTGTTGCTGCGAATAAAATTGATGCTAATGTTAAACCGTAAAGATTGTAGAGTGGAATATAATAGCCAGTAGCTGAACCCTGCTGTCCTAAAGCAATGGTTTTACCTTGTAAATCTGATAATTTTTTCAAAGTACTGTCTTGACGCACAATAATTATAGAACGTGAATTAGTACTTAATTGTAAAGGAAAAATAGTTGAATATTGATAATTATAAATAGCTATTGCTGCTAAACCAGGAGTTGCAAATACTAAGGACCAAGAATGACGTTTCATACGCTCAATTGCAATTCTCTCATTAAAAGCTGGTTCTATTTGAACAATCATCCTTAATTGTTCGCTTAAATATTTACGGAAACCGCTTAACCTCTCTACAGTTTGTTTTTCCTGTCCATAGCTAATTATACCAATTACTAACTCTAATTGTTGATTCAATCTTGTTGATTCGGTAGTACAAGCTGCCACTGCCATCAGCATTTCTAGCATAAAAATACGTCGAGATAATTTATATGTCATTGCATATTATGCAAAAAAAGAACTCTATTATTATCTAAGTAATATCAACTATTAGCGAGGGGTGAAATAAATCTTTATGTCAAGCGATTTTGAAATTTTATCCTATATATAGCTCAATTTTATGACATACAAAAAAAATCACGTTGACCTAGTTTATTCTCACAAAAGTAATTTGATAAATAAACTATTTAGTAACACAGAATAATCATGAAAATAATAACTAAAGTAAATCTCATTGTCTTAATTATTTTTATCATCGGCATTTTTATTAATAAAAATATTAGTAGACAAAGTTATTTTTATTGTAAAAAAAGGAATACTATATCATATTATTTCATATGATTGAATACACAAAGTATTAGAGAAAGTCGGTAGACATAAATAAACCTGGGGAGCATCCCTGCGGGTGTAAATTTATTTTTTCGGTAGTGCGTTAACGCAGTGTGTCCGTACCTTTATGTCGTCCCGGAGGGACTTTAGGACATGCATCTTGCTCGCTCACTGGCACTAGTACCGCGAAGCGGAAGTAAGAAGTAAAAAGTAAAAAGTAAGAAGTAAGAAGTTTGATTTTCTGAGCTTTTCAGCCATTTTTGATGGTTGCCTTATTTAAGCCGCACTGGCACTAACTGGGTGAAGACGCTCCCACTACAAATTTTATTTTTGCCTGCATTGGGATGCTCCCTAAACCCGCGCTATGTAAAAGAATGTAAATGACCTATCTTAGCTTATTCAACCTCACTACTCACTACTCCCTCCTAAAGAGTGCCCGTCATAAGAATAATTTGGGAGCATCCCAATTTTTGACAAATATTTTACCCAATATTTTAGCCGATACCCTAGAAGGGTGCGGCTATACAAACAAAGCCCACCTTCCTGGGCTTGGTAATATTAGCCCCAGACTTATAGTCTGAGAGCTTTTTGGCTGCATTGGGATGCTCCCAATAATTTTTCCCACATACCTACTTAACAGGATCATGAAAATAGGAACTAAAGTAAATATCATTCTCTTAATTGTTTGTATTATCGGAATTTTAATTAGTGGAATTGCGCTGTCAAATGTATTAGAAACTAAAGCAGGAGATGAGATAAATTCCAAAGCATTAGTATTAATGGAAATGAATAATTCCATTAGAAATTATACAAACGATCGCGTACAACCTTGGTTATTACCTAAACTGGATACTCAAGAGAATTTTATTCCAGAAGCAATACCAACTTATTCTGTTAGAGAAGTATTTGAATATTTTCGTAGTAGCCCAGATTATGCTAGTTTTTTATATAAAGATGCCACATTAAATCCAATCAATTTACGAGATAAAGCCGATGATTTTGAAGCTAAAATAGTAAATAGATTTCGTCGAGAAGGAAATATAGATTCCATATCTGGTTTTCGCTCGGTGTCTGGAACAAAACTGTATTACACTGCTAAACCTTTTCAAATAAAAAAGGAAAGTTGTCTGCGCTGTCATAGTGCTCCCGAAAGAGCGCCGAAAAGTCAGCTAAATACTTATGGAAAAAACAATGGCTTCGGATGGAAGCTGAATGAAATAGTCGCGGCTCAAATCGTTTATGTACCCGCCGAAAAGATTCTACAAAGTGCTCATCGTTCATTTGTACTAATTACGGGAATTGTAGCGATAGTTTTTACCGCCGTCATTATCGTCATGAATCTATTGCTAAAAAGAACTGTACTTATGCGGATTAAAAAAATTGCTAGAGTTGCCGAGCAAGTTAGCGTTGGTGATATGAATGCTAGTTTTGGCAGACAAAATAAAGATGAAATTGGTGATTTAGCTGAAGCTTTTAATCGCATGAAGTATAGTTTAGAAATTGCGATGAATATGTTAAATAATAAAAATAATCAGTAGGGTAGTAGATAATATATTGCATCTCCCCACTTATAAAATGTGTGGAGATTCTAGATTAACTTACATAACTTAACCTATGAGGATTTCCCCGATCGGCGATTGAGACAAAAGTTATCTATTTTTTAGTACGCGCTGTTTAAATTCTATGGCAATTTTGGGATCGGGAATATTCTGGGCTAACTTATCGATGAATTGCGTTACAGAAATTTGCGGGTGAGATTGTAAAATTTCTTCAATAATAAAATTAGCAATCGGACCAATCAAATAAATTAAGTCGCATTCGCATTTACTGATAAAATTGGCATCAATACTTTTATATTCGATTGTAGAAGATTTAGATAACTGAGATTGAATTGAAATAGTTGGTACTTTCAAAATAGCTTGTGCTCGTTCTTTAAATTGTGCTTTTCCTTCAAGATAAATATAAGATACTAGTTTTTCGACTAATTCTTTGCTATCCGCTGATTTTTGAATCGATTGTTTTAATATTGTTGGCGCAATAATTCCGATTGATTCGGTGAGTAATTTTTTTAACTCGACATATTTTTCAGGATCTAGAATTAAATTATTTTGAGGTTGTACTGATGATATTTTGGTACTAGGAATATTTCGAGCAGGAGATTTGTGTGGTGATTGAACTACAGTTTTTTGCTGTCTAATTTGCCCTGCTTCCTGAAAAACTCGACGATCCATATTACCCGGTAGAATATCGATAATTGCTTGGGTACCGGAAAACCAGCTATGTAATTTAATACCTTTTTGTTGTAAAAGTTGCTGTAATTGAATAATCCATTTGGCGACGGGTAATCCTATTTGAGAATTGGCGTTAGTAAGGCTTTCTAAAATAGTTTGGGAAAATAATTGCGATCGATTGATAGATGTTTGAGTAACGATTAAACATTGTCCGTATTCAGCAGGGCATTGTAAATCTTCTATCCAATTTTCCGCAGAGGAAACTCCTGAAGACTTGGAAGTTACTAAATCTAGAATTACTATTTGTTGGGTTTTTTGAGCGCGACGCAATACTTTTCTTAAGTAAGAACGACTCAAACGCACCTCATCACCTAAAATTAATCTAGCTTCTCCATCTTCAATTTCTTCAACGTACCCGCGTAAATATAATAAAAACGTTGATATATCTTTAACTCCTACTATTCCTGTGGAAGATTGAGTCTCCAATTGTCCACTTCTTTGAGTAAATTTTTGAATTTCTCCCCTAATTTCCGACCAATTTTTATTTTTTTGGTGAAAACATTCCACCTCAAAATTACCAGCACCAGCCAGTAATCGACTGATATTATTACTTGTATCCTGGTTTGCTAATCCATCAACAATTAAAGCATGTCGTAACTTTTTCTGATTAACTTTCTTCGGCTTAAATCCAACAATTAATTCTCCTACACCTTCGACAATTCTTTTGGGTGTTTGTTGGGGATAATCTGGATAAAGTTTACGATCTCCACGCGCGAGCTTTTGTTCATTAATCAAACGTACTTGGTAATTTAATTTATCAATATACTGTACCGTCTGACGATAAACATATTTATAAAGTCCGTCTGCATCAATAAAACCGCTTACATCAGCAGCTTCTCCCGATAATCCCCGCATTAAATAATAAGTGAATACCCCGTGCCCTAACTCGGGAAATTCCCAAGATTTTTGTCCGCGATCGCAACTTAACAAAGCGCAAAATCCTTTGCTTTGGGAAGCACGCTGTCTCAAGACACTCATTAGTTGGGGGGTAGAATTGCCCAGGGGACTAATATTTCCATCCCTTGCGCTACCAACATTCGCTCCCAATAACGCCATATCTCCACTATGACAAGTATCCAAACATAATAACTGTTGCTTTGCCGGACTAGCACTTAACATTTCTACTACTTCTTGCATGGGCAAACCAGTACCCAATAAATTATTTTTATTAGTATCTGATAGACATAATACGGCTTCTTGAGTATTTGGCTCCAGCATACCGTGTCCGGAAAAATATAATAAAATTGAATCTTGAGGTTGAGATTGGGAAACAATTCTATGCAAACTATGACGAATATTTTGTAATATAGGAACTCGTGATGCAAAATCGTGATGCACGACTATTTCTTTATTGGGAAATCCTTCGGTAGCCAGGGTAAGTGATTGTTCCAAACCCTGACAATCTAATGCCGGATAACGCAAAGAAGGTAAGCTGATATCTTGATAATCGTTAATACCTACCAACAATAACCAAAGTTTAGCTTGTCCTGATTTTAATATAGTACTTGAATCGCTAGAACCTACGCCTAGAGGAGCCATAATTTTAGACCTCTTATGAAATTATTTTATAGTTAGATAAGGGTTTTGCAGCTTGAATTGGTTAAATATAGAAATAAGCTAGTATAATTCGGCTTAAATAAGGCAACCATTAAAAATGGCTGAAAAGCCGAAGATATCAAACTTCTTACTTCTTACTTCTTACTTCTTACTTCCGCCGCACTGTACTAGTAGTCTGACAAGTCAACTATGGGGGGTGTATCGTAAAAACAAAAAGTTTTTTCTCCCTGCTCTTCCCCCTCTTCCCTTCACGGGCACCCATAAGAATTTTTTTCTTCTAAAAAAATTCTTATGGGAACCCTTCACCCGGCAATTTTAGCTTGTTCGAGTACCAGTACCGCTGCGGGGAATTCAAAAATCAAAAGTCTGGCATTCAAAAAACTTATTGAGTAGGCTTTTGAGCAATTTGAAATGGTTATTTTATTTCCGCCGCGATGTACTACTCGGACTAATTTTTAGTAATGCTTAAGATAAGTTTAATTTTTAATACTGCGATCGCATCGGTTTATTCATCAATTTTTCGATACATAATCTAATCTCTATACCATTAATAATTTTTTCCATACTTTGTGATTAAATTAAAGATAGTTTCTAATCGAGAGAAACTAGAGAAAGATATTTTCAGATGACTTCACGAATAGGTAGACGGCGTTATCCCTAGATATCGGATACACCCCCTATGGTTTATCCTGCTGGGAAACTGCACCTAGGTTAAACCGTCATAACTTAACAAGAAATGAAACTAAAGAAAGTGCCCGCTCTTGTGCGCTAATAATTGTAATTTTTTTGAACATTTGCTGTCTTCGACCTGTCGGGTAGTTTTTGGCTATATATTATATGGGTGGTGTTTCGGGAACTTATGCAGTTTTGTTCAATTTTTTTCTTCACCCTTATATTTTATTTATATATTTAGAAGTATTGACAAAATTGATGATAAGGGGAGTATCCCAATTTCGCAAAAATATAATTTGGTAGTGCGTTCGCTAACGCACTAAAAAAGAAATTTACACATTTGGGATGCTCCCGATGATAAGTAGATATTATTAGAGACTTTATGAATATTATTGAATTAAATTGTGTAAACTTATTTTCGGTTTTATTATCAATAATTTTTCTAAATTGATTAATAACAGGTAATTTATAAAGTTCAGCAAGTGTAGTAACTCCACTTACATTATATATAGCTATATACAGCTGTATTTTCGATGTATTTATAGATGTATAGGTTTTCTCTGGGGGCTAAAGCCTCTAAGTTTCTCACTTACCGCGTTTTTCTTATGAGTTCTCGTAAAGGTATTACCAAGATATTTTCAACTTTTTTACAATTTGACGCTAATAGAGTAATTGGTTGGGCTACAGATCCTCAACTGCGTAGAAGTATTATACAACGTCAAAAAAGTTTATCAAAACCAGAAGATTCAGAAGAATTTTGGGTATACTACTGGTATAAAGAATGGCAAATTAAAACACAGAGTTTAGCACGGCAACATTTATTGGCTTATTTGCAAGAAGTTTGTTTTTGGGCTGCAAATAAAACAGCTACTCAGTTTTCTTCGGGACAATATACTTTATCAGATTGCTTTCAAGCGATCGTAACTAAAACTGATAAAGTTTTGCAAGGTTTTAAACCCGATATGGGTTTTAATATTAAAAATTACGCTAGTGCAATTTTTAATAGCGAACTTAAGGAATTATTGCGCCAGCAGAAAGAAGTTGATATCTCAACCGATTGGCGATTATTGCGGAAATTGACTCAAAAACGATTGGTAGAATCCTTAGAATCTGCTGGATTAAATCCAGAAACCATCGCCCGTTATGTCTTAGCTTGGAAATGCTATCAGGCAAACTATGCTCCCCGCAAAGAAAAGGGAACTCGCAGACTATCAAGACCAGATGATACTGTATGGGAGAATATCGCCAAACTTTATAATAGCGATCGCCTCTCTCAACTTTCGCAAAGTGAACCTGAATGTAGTGGAGAAACCATAGAAAGATGGCTGCTTGCTTCTGCGAAAGCTGTACGGAATTATCTTTATCCTAATATGGCTTCTTTGAATGAAACTTCCCCAGACAATTCAGGAGAATTTCAAGATGTCTTACCACAACTCAGACAAGAATCTTTGCTCTGGGAAATTGTTGTTCAAGAGGAAATTGAAGAGCGGAAATCACAGCAATCTCAAGTTAGTGATGTGTTAATTGCTGCTATTCAAGAACTCGATGAACAAGGGCAAAATATCATCAAATACTACTACCAAGGGAATTTAACGCAATCGCAGATCGCTAAAAAACTAAGTGTTAAACAGTACACTATTTCTCGATATCTCAGTAAATGTAAAGAACAATAATTATAAAAACTCGACACTTGGACAAAAGAATCCCTGCATATCTCTTTAAATTCGTCGGTAGTGGATTATATGAGTACCGCTTTAGAGGAATGGTTGCAAACTTACTATAAACGTAAAGATTCAATTGCGGAAAGTTCAATAATAAATCGGCGTTAATCTTTTTTATTGCAAGTGGAAGCTAAAATTATGACAATTAACTTGGAAATATTGAGTTTAAATAACCCTACAAATTTATGGTTGGAAATTCCCCAAAGCGAACAAACTAGAATTTGGGAAAAAAGTCAAGCTTTTTCTAGAGATAATCGCCGTTGGATGGCCTATCTCAATCGTTTAAGCCTGGAAGTATTTTTACCTTGGCTACAACAAGAATACCATTCGGATGCTAGAGTATTCCCTAACTCTGCAAGTTTACCGAGTATTTGGGAAATCACCAATGGTACGGGTATTTCTTTTAATGACAAAAGATTGGTATTGATTCCTAGCGAAGCCATAGATATATCCGAGTTACGGGTTCCTCAAGAATGGGTAGATATCCCCGATTGGAGTGCCGATTATTACGCCGCAGTGCAAGTAAATGTAGAAGAAGGTTATATCCGGATTTGGGGTTATACAACCAACGCGGATCTTAAAAATATGGGAACTTACGATGCCAATGAACGCGCTTATTGTTTAGATAAAGAACATCTAATTTCCAATTTCGGTATTATATGGGTATCTTGTCAAGTTTGTCCCGAAGAAGTTATAAAAAATGAAACTGCTCCCTTAGCGGAATTATCAACAACCCAAGCCGAAAACTTATTAAACCGCTTGGGAAATTCGCAAATAATAAATCCCCGTCAAGCAATACTCTTCACCATGTGGGGAGCGCTTATCCAACATGGCGGTTGGAGACAGCGATTGTACGAACAACGTCAGGGAATGGAAAAACAATTCTCAATTCGCCAATGGATGAAAACCGGAGTATCGAGATTCGCTCAACAATTTGGCTGGGCAAGTGTGGATTTACAGACAAATTTAGAAGGTGCTAGAGGTACTACAGCGCCATCTCAGTCTACAACTTTAATTAGAAAAACCAATATTTCTGGCTTAGCATATGAATTGTTAGTACAGCCAAAAGGTAAAATTGAAAATAGAATTTGGCGCTTTGAATTACGCCGTGCAACCGTGGGAGAGATGATTCCTGCTGGCGTGAAATTAATACTTTTAACTGAAGACTTACAACCATTCGACGGTAACCAAGCTCAAGCCAAAACACCTCTCAACAGACTTTATATTGATGTAGCTTTGGGTGAAGAAGAGGAAGGTTTGGTATGGAAAACAGAACCCACAGCGGATGATTATGAAAGCGAAACTTTATATTTCTAAAATTTAATTTTAAGGAAGAATTATTTTAGTTTGTATGGGATATTTGGCAGGAATGATATTGACTGCTAGTTAAGCAAATGCAGTTTACGGGGTACTTCTCACCCTGTGAACTGCATTTTTCACAATTACGAGGTTGTCATACCAATTCTGTATGAGGCTGCGCTAAATCGCTCTCAGCCTAAAAGGCTGGAGCTACACAGAAGAAGCCCACCTGCGTGGACTAAATTAAGCGCATCTTTATAAATATTTGGTATCACCATCGGAATCGAAAGTATATTTGCCCTAGCTTTCACAATTATCTGCTCTGTAAAGTATGGACAACCCCACCATTGACTCTTACAACTCTTACTTCCTGTTTCAACGGGAGCATGGGAGCTGTTATCCCTCCACAGGCTTGCACGGCTGAGCCGTCCGCACTTGAATATATTGGTTTATTCCCTTTATCCTTGATAAATGCTTGGTTTTCGCATATTTAGCAAGATATAAATGAAATATTTTTTTACTATACCAAAAATTAGGCATAAAATATAGCAAAAATCGTTGACAACTGTCTATTTT
>JBHJJJ010000058.1:0-17543 GCA_050042755.1 Rivularia sp. (in: cyanobacteria) | reverse complement strand
GGAGTTTAGAGTTTTTGAATTTGTGATGTTGGGCATTCCATGGTTTAGGGATTTATCCTTTTCCCCATTTCGCCATCTACCCATCCACTCATCTCCCCATCTCCCCATCTCCCCATCTCCTTCCAATACCCAATTCCCTATACTTCCAAAATCTCCTTACCTATATAAGGTTGTAGCACTTGGGGTACGTGTAAGGTTCCATCGGGTTCTTGATAGTTTTCCAAAATAGCTGCCATTGTTCGCCCTACAGCTAATCCAGAACCGTTGAGGGTATGCACGAATTGAGTTCCTTTTTGACCGGTTTCCTTGAAGCGAATATTACCCCTCCTCGCTTGAAAGTCTCCACAATTGGAGCAGCTCGAAATTTCGCGATATTTACCACTCGAGGGCAGCCAAACTTCGATATCATAAGTTTTCGTGGCTGAAAATCCTAAATCCCCAGTACATAAATTGATGACTCGGTAGGGCAATTGTAAAGCCTGTAAAATTGCTTCAGCGTCCCCCAGTAATTTTTCTAATTCGTCAAAAGAAGTTTCCGGACTAACTAATTTGACCAATTCAACTTTATTGAATTGATGCAGACGGATTAACCCCCGCATATCGCGTCCGTAACTTCCGGCTTCGCGGCGAAAACAAGGAGTATAAGCACAGTGATATATAGGTAAATCTTCTGCACTGAGAATTTCGTCACGATAAAGATTTGTCAAAGGAACTTCCGCTGTAGGGGAAAGCCATAAATCATCATCAGCACATTTAAAGCTGTCTTCAGCAAATTTAGGTAATTGCCCCGTAGCTGTCAAAGAGTCAGTATTAACTAAAAACGGCGGCACAACTTCCACATATCCGGCTGCTACCTGACGATTGAGCATAAACTGAATTAATGCTCTCTCCAAAGTAGCACCAGCCCCAATTAAGGCAACAAATCGGCTTTGAGCAACTTTTACGGCTCGTTCAAAGTTGAGCATACCCAGCTTTTCGCCCATTTCCCAATGGGGAATAATATTTGAGTTTTGAGGTAAATACTCATCACCCCAACGTCGCACCTCTACATTCTCTTCCTCACTCTTACCAATGGGTGTAGACTCGCTGGGTAAATTAGGAAGTGCAAGTACTCGTTGTTCTATTTCGGCTTTAATATCTTTCTCTTGAGGTTCTAGTTCACTTAATTTTGTTTTGAGAGAATTACCTTCTTCTCGTAAATCTTTAATTTCTGCGTCTTGAGGATTAGTGCCCGACTTAATTTTCTGTCCTACCAATTTACCAATTTCGTTACTACGGGCTTGAAGTTGACTTCGCTCCGTTTGTAGCTGCCGTTGTCGCTGATTTAAATCAACAATCGGCTGAATATCGTAATTATCGCCGCGATTCTTCAACCTTTCTAGAATGATTTGGGGATTTTCCCGTATTTGTTTGATATCTAGCACAGATGTTTCTCAGTTTAATATTTAATATATTTGGACCAACACATAAACTCATATTTTAATGTTCGCCTCGACTTCAGAGCAAAAAAATTTTCGACTGCGCGATCAAAAATTAACCCCAGCATGAATGCTAGGGCTGGTACGTTCATGTTCGTCAACAAAATTTGATCGCAGGGGATACCAGAAAATTCCGGATAAACATGCCGAAGAAAAGTAACAGTGAGCAAGAAGTTTCCTTCCTCCAAACCTCTTACTTCCTCTTTTAGTTCGGTTATCGTATTGCCTTCACACTCACCTGGTGATACGATTTAGCAACCAAATAGATGCCACAAGCCCTACAAAATGGGCTGTAATTGTGTTTGTATTTGCCTGCACTGCAAATAAATCTTGAGCCGTAATTCGATTGGGATCTACAACACCAAGGGTTGTTACAGCTTGAGACGATGACACCTTGACCAGCAACAAGCCTATAGTCGCTTGCGCTCCTAATAGCGTCAACAGCATTCCCACAAAATTCACCGTCAAAGCTAACTGTAAAGTTTTAACCGTCTCGTTTTTGCGAGGACGGTTACTTGGGTTTGTAGATTGCAGTTGTCTGCCAATGTTTTTGCAGCGAAATGCTAGATAAATACTTATTCCCAAAGTAACCAGTCCGCAGATGGCTAAAAATACGCCAAAGCCAGTATTCGCGTTGCTAGAAGGACTTGCAACTCCGCGACCGAAGATGACAAATACTAATAGCAGCAAGGCGGAAACCACACCCAGCACCAATTGTAGTACAAAGCTAATCCAACCTGTAATACGAAAGTTCTGCCCGATAGAACGGACCTTAGAAGAAGAAGATTGATTGTCAAGCTGTTCTGACATATCGATAAAAAATTTAATCGGCGCTATTTTTAAAGATTATTGCACCTACTACACTTACCGGCGCAGAGCAATAATTTTACTTTAAGTACATCAATTGTTTGTGTAACATGGGTCATCTGCGTGTTAGCCTGGGCGCTATTGCTTGGAACCACACCAATTTCACCGTTAAATATAAGTCGAATTACCCACAGGATAATCTTTCTTAAAAAAGTATTTGTTAAGTTTTACGAAAAAGCAGCAATTTACCTTTAAAATTGCTTAGGTGCCATTTTATGCTTAAGCAGTCTTTCGCTGCTTGGCATCACTTGACACAATGATAGCGATTATCATCGCTGTCAATCAACTCCTCACAACACGACTTTTCTAGTTTGGGTAGGGGTGCCGTCTACCGCACCCCATTTTTAGTGTGCCAGTACCGCGAGTAATAATCGTGGTTTTTGATGTAGTATTTACGATGCGGGCAAATTCGCCTAAGTAGCGTTATATACTTACAAATGCTGGAGTAGCACTATATACTCTCTATAGAAATTACAGACTCAACATTAAGGCATTTTTTTAGCCATTCACTAACCATGAAACTTGAGGATATATATCAATTCTTTGAGAATCCTCCGCCAACTTACCTCTGTCAGGAACTAGCTGTTTGTTATATCTTGTCTGTTTTGCAACAAGGGGAATCTTACGGCACCGAGTTGATCCAAAAACTGGAAACCGAATATCCAACTTATCGGCTTTCGGATACCGTACTTTATAGTGCGATTAAGTTTCTTGAAGACCAGAAAGCAATTACTGGATACTGGAAGAAGCTTGAAGGACGTGGTCGTCCCCGGCGAATGTACCAAGTTTCCCCTGAATGGCAAACCCAAGCTCAAGATCTAGCTCGTCTTTGGCACGAATACATCAAGCGGAGAAAAATTTAGTGTAAACAGGGCAATTTAACCAATAATAATGGTAATTGTTTGTCTTGTTACACTTATTAATTTGCTATGGATACTGCTATTCTGCCATCCACGTTGTTGCTAACTTTATTAATGTCGGTCGGATTATTTTTCTTTATTAGGGCTTCTACTAAAGACCGGACGGAAACAGCACAACTGGTATCCCAACTAAACGAAGCCTCTTTAATGCCTCAATTAAAGGAGTATTTTCGGGCGCGGTCTTATCGAGTGGCAGCGATAGACCCCCAAAAAAATCAAGTCACTATGACTGGCTTTGTTAAACCCAGTTGGTTTTTAGCCATATTTTTGACTGTCCTTGCTGCTTTTGGCCTCACTTGCCTATCGTTAGTTTTGTCTCTGCTTTTTTCCAGTGAAAATATGCTGTTTTACGGTATAGTCTTGCTATCGCCTTTAAGTGGTATTTTTTACTGGAATACAGCCGGAAGAGTCGAAAATGTATCCCTGAAGGTTGATGTTACCAACAGCGAACAACATACTCAAATTACTGTAATAGCTCATCGAGATGAAATTATTTCCTTAGAAGAGGCATTACAGCTTAAAAGAGCATAAATTATATTTATTATTCAACCCACATAAAAGCATTCTTCTCAAGGTCTGTTTCTTTAGGACCTTGAGTGAAATGGAGATGAGGAAGGAGCAAAACGTCCTACTTTTTTGTCAACTTTCTTCTGACCTAACCTATGGCACGGTCGTGGAAAATAAGTATTGTTCAATCAAGCAGGCTAGGAGGGTAGTGCCACAATAAGAGTGGTTGATTCAAATTTACCATTGATATTCCAAAACTACTTTCACGCAGCCTTTACGATCAAAAGTCTTGCAGTAGCTCGAAGAGTTTTACTCAATCCTCGATCTCAATAATTAATTTTTCCTCCCATTGACAACTAGACCATACAAAAATTCAACTTGTATGGAGCTAACCAAATTATTGCGGCTTTGTCGAACTGATTTTACTGGCAAATAATTTCAAAACTTTAAAAAAACATAAACATTTCAGAAAAAAGCACCATTTTGCCAGTTAATAAATTGTTGTCTAAAGCCACACTCAATGCTTAAGACAAACAATCGGCAAGTCCCGTTTATCGAGCGGCTGCTACAGCTAATGCTTCTGGAATCGAAGAAGGTTCCATTGTTCTTAAACTCGGAAACAGAAAGTGATTTTCTTCTACGTACTGAGCACCAAATAGACCTTTCTCAGCCCAGAAATAACGGTCTGTAGTATGTTCGTTACGTTTCACAAGCAATAGAGCCGGTGGAAGTATACCTTCAGCTTGAATAAATTTTCTTGCTGCGGTCACAGGTTTATCTTCACCACTTTCGATGCTATATTGAGGCACGTGTTCGAGAATACGCCGTCCTTCTTGACGACGGCGGCTTTTGCGCTTCCTTCTCCTTGCCAAACTATTTTCCTCCTCTTGTTAGCTCCAGATTGTAGTTATAGCTACAAAATCCGAGGTAATTATAAAAGTTTTAGTAGAAAAAATCAATGGTTTTTAACTATCCGAAATCATAAAATTAATTTTTTGAATGTAAACAAATCGAATTTTGGAGTAATATCATGCTTCCGAATCAGTTTTTACAACTGAAAATTAGTTAAGCTTTGTAAAAAGAGTAATATTAATCCCCATTATCCCGATTATTTTACAGCCGCAGTTTTGTACAGTCGCCAGCCATTTAAATTCGTTTATGATCCGTACTGCCAGTTCAGAGTTTGTTGCTCTGTGCCGAGAACAATTGGCACTGCTAGCGACAGGGTTAGGAGCATCCTTAAGCATTGTATATTTAACGCAAGAATTGGCAGAGGTTTCGCCACAAACAGGGGAAGCCAAGTTAACTCCTGTTGCGGTTTATCCTGAGACAGCGGTGGTAGAGCTTGGCACTGGGACAGCTTTACCATCTGTTAATCGCTATTTGTTAAGTGCATCGCCAGTGTCGATGAATTCGCAATCAAATGATGCTTTCTCTTTTCAAAGCGAAGAAAATGATCGAGAATACTTGATGGGTGGCGACCGAATTGTTTTACCCTTGATTCATGACTCGGTGATGATGGGGTTATTAGTAACGGGTAGAGAAGATCGTAGTTGGAAGGAAAGTGAACGCATCGAAATTAACCACATCGCTCAAACTTTGGCAATTGCTTGCATTATGGACAGGCGGCGTGCTTGGCTGGCCACTCAGCTACATCAACATCAAATCATGCAAGAAAGGCAATTAGATTTGATGGATAACTTATTGCATCAATTTCGCAACCCCTTAACAGCTTTACGAACTTTTGGAAAATTGCTCACAAAGCGATTGCGACCAAAAGATGCAAACCGAGAAGCTGCTTTATCTATTGTTAGGGAAAGCGATAGACTTAAAGAATTACTACAAAAATTTGATGAAGCGATCGACTTGAGTGCAGATGATTTATTTCTAGAAAAATTACCGCTACAAAACGAAGTCGAGGTGGAAGTAAGTACAGAAGAATCTAAACCCTTGTTATTATTAAATGGAGCGGAACAAGAAGTTTTTGATTTCAATTTAAATGAAGTATTGCAGCCGGCCTTAATCTCTGCTAAAGCAATAGCACAAGAGCGTCATAAAGAATTAATAGCCGATATCGATGGTAGTTTGCCGTTAGTAAGAGGCAATTCATCGGCATTACGAGAAGTATTGAGTAATATTATTGACAATGCTTTAAAATATACTCCCACAGGTGGTACGATTTTAATTGAATTGCTCGAAGATAAACTTAATTTTTTGGGAATTGCTATTAGCGATAACGGACCGGGAATTCCACAAGAGGACTTAGAACATCTTGGCGAAAGAGGTTATCGAGGCGTACAAGCTAAAACAGAAATTCCCGGTTCTGGATTGGGATTATCTATAGCCAAACAGTTGATAGAACAAATGCAGGGCGAAATGGAAGTTTTCAGCCCTGCGACTCGTTTCGCTATTTATACACCAGAGACTCCAGGAACTACATTTATTGTTCGCTTACCCGAAGTAAAATAAAGGTCAAAGGTTAAAGGTTGAAATTCCTCAAATAGGTCCTATTATCCACTAACCACTAACCGCTAACCACTAACCACTATCTCCTTTATCGCAATGAAACCTCGAAGCTTCTACCGATAGTCATTTCCAAATCGGTATCTGGATCGATAACAATCAAGTCAACCTTCTTCTTATTGAAGAAGATTCCAGTTATAGCACCAATGGCGGCACCACCTAATACCTCTTCAGTTGCTACAGCACGATCGCCAGTTACCGCAGCGACAGCAGCAGCAGCACCCGCACCTAATGCAGTATTTTTGATGATACCTTTAGTATTGGTACCTTTTTTGATGGTTTCAGTCTTAGTGATTATTCCAGAAGTTGCATTAACGTTATATTCTTTTCCATAAGTTAAAGTCAATTTTTGAGCTACGAATTGAGAACCGCCTTCAGCAGGTTGAAGTTTGCCTAGAACCTGAGAGCCTGCGGGAATTACCAAACTGCCGGTATCGGTAATCACGTTTTGCGAAATAGTTAAAGTCAAAGGTGCTGTTTCATCCTTGGTGACCATAATTTTTTCTGCTTTATCGTACTTAACAGGAAGAACAGTTCCTTCAGGGATGGTGACGATGGGAGGTGTATCGGGAGTTAGAGCTACGATGTAGGGCGAGTTGATAGCGTTAGCTTGATTGCTGCTAACTAAAGCTTGGTAAATATAAGCGGCTACATCTGCACGGGTTGCAATTCCTCTGGGGTTGAGGAATTTAGTATTGGGATAGTTTACTACCAATCGCTTCTCTGTGGCTGCGGCGATGGGGCTGCGAGCATAGTTAGAAATATTAGAGCCGTCATTATAATATTGCAGCGTGCTTTGAACGTTACTGCTAGCAACATAGTCTAAACCATTGGAAAGGGAAACCAAAACCTGCTCGCGGGGAATATTCTGACTAGGGCGGAAAACTCCACCGGGATATCCAGACAAGAAACCAGTGGTTTAAGCCTGTTGAATCGCGCTGTAAGCCCAATAGCTGCTAGATACATCAACAAAGTTAATTGGCCGTCTTTCTTGAGCTTTGTTGAAAGCTTTGCGAATCATCGCAGCATATTGAGAGCGGGTTACTGGTGCATCAGGGCGGAAACTACCATCAGGGAATCCAGCGATAACTCCTCGCTGTGCTAATTCTTGAATAAAAGGTGCCGCCCAATAGTTAGATGAAACATCATAGAAACTAGTTTGAGCTAGTGTTGGTGCCGGTGCGACTAAAGGTGCAACAGTACCGGCTGTAATTCCCACAGCCATGAATGCAGCACATTTTGATTTCCAATTATTTAGGTTAGACATTGATTTTTCTCCCCAACAAGTCCGTTTATTTATGTTAGTTTTTTTGACAAAATATCGGATTAAATGTTCCGATTTTTTTTAAGTTTTTAAAGTCTATTGTAGACAGAATTATCTAAGTTTATCTTAGTAAGAAAATTAGCTAGATAAAGACCGCTTACTATTTAATGTATTCAGACGTGCAGTTAGTATAATAGTTGCTCAAGATCAAAAAAAAGTTCCGTAGTAGCTTGAGATACTAGTCCTAAATCAAACTTTTTTTTCTAAGTGAGTAAACAGCCGAAATCTATTCTATATAAAACTTTTGTCTTTTATAGCGAGTCAAATTTGTGTATCAAATTAACTAGTTTATAGTTAATACCGCTGACAACAGATTAAATAAATTGATTTGCCGTTTTATTACTTTTGAGTTAATAAATTTTCAGCTTCAATATACTTGATTCATTATTTTTACGGATTAGTTTATAGTCTCTCTATCTGCTTTTATACAGCGACTATATTGAATATCAGGATTACTAGAAAAAATTAATTGCTCTGCTAAGTCATAAAAGGATGAGATTATGGTTATAGGAGTTAGGAGTTGGGAGATGAGAAAAATCTCCAAAAAAATCAAGCCACCGTACGCTTCTGGTTTTCAGCGACGATGGCGTTAAATAAAAATTAAACGGAAATCTTGTCGAAGACTGTCAAGGCTCCCTGCCAAATTTTTTTAGGAGAAAAAAATTTGGCAGGGTACCCGTCAATTCTAAAAGCGAGACAATAATAAATTAGAACGCAAAGTGACATCTAGGTCATTTTGAGGATCGATAACCACAACTTCTACTTGCTTGCGTCGTAAGAATATACTTGCTATAGCACCCGCTGCTGCACCAGCAATAGGTTCTAATGTTTCAATTTTATTGTTGCCTGTTAACAGTGCAATTAAACTGGCTGCGGCTGAGCCAACTGCAGCATCTGTCAAAATTTTACCGGTACTGGAACCTTTTTTAATTGTTTCGATGTTGGTAACTACGGCAGAAGTTGCATCGATATTCTGCTTTCTACCATCGGGAAAAACTAATTGTCGTGCGACGAATCGAGAACCTTTTTCACCATCAAAAGTTGCTGGTTCTAATCTTCCCACAAGTTCGCTATTACGAGGAATCAATACGTTTCTGTTGCTATCAATAATATCGCTGGCAATTTTTAAAGTTAAGTCCGAAGTTTCATCAGGTGTGACAACAACTTTATCTTTTTCAAAAGTAACAGGAAGTGTCACCCCTGAAGGAATAGAAATCCCTCTTGATTGTTGTCCGAAAATTGCTTGTGCGGTAGCGGGAGTTGATAGCAACATAGGCGCAGCCGCAGCGGTTGTAATGCTTAGCGCTAAAAAGGCGGCAGTTCCAGATTTCCAACGATAAAAGCCAGTCATAAGAGAATTCCTTTAGTCTTGAGACTTTATCTTATGACGCGAAGATAATAATATTGTTTCGACAATTTTCTGAAGTTGGGAATGGGGCATTAGGCATTGGGTACGGGACATGGGTAATTTTGTGAAATAATTATTCAGATTATTTTCAATCTTTCTATAAGTAGATTTTCTAATATTAAATTTTTTGATGACGCTACTTTTTTTTACATTGTTCCTATTTTTTTTTAGCATTTTTCAATGGTTGAGTTTTATTAAGAAATACTGATTTTTGGAAAGATCAGTTTCTTAAGGGTGGAAATTTTAATCATTAATAATTGTCTGGGTGGCTAAAAGCGATGAGGCAGCACAGTAACAGGGCAGCTACTGCCCCAGTGTAGTAAGTAGGGTGGTTTCTCCTGCCCTAGATATTTTTTTGCCATTTTGCGTAGTTTTCTTATACCACTTTTGCGAGAGAATATAACTTAGCTCAAATTCAACCTTGATACATTGCTTATCTCTCGTATGGAGGCGGTACAGTCGCCGATAATTCCGGTTGTTGGGGAATTAATCAAAAACTCTCCTGGTACTATTTCTTTAGGACAAGGTGTTGTCGCTTATTCTCCACCACCTGAGGCTATAGAATTTTTACCTCGGTTTCTTGGGGATTCTGCCAATCATGTATACCAATCATTTGATGGAATTCCCCCATTAATAAATGCGCTGAAAGAAAAATTAGCAGCCTTTAATAATATAGAAGTCAACCAGAATAATTCTATTGTGGTTACAGCGGGAAGCAATATGGCGTTTATGAATGCCATTCTTGCTATTACTTCCCTGGGGGATGAAGTAATTTTAAATACACCATACTACTTCAACCATGAGATGGCGATCGCTATGAGTGGGTGTAATCCTGTTTTGGTGGAAACGGATGAAAAATATCAGTTACAACCAGATGCAATTCTCGCAGCTATTACTCCCAAAACGCGAGCGATAGTCACAATTTCACCCAACAATCCCACTGGAGCGGTGTATTCGCAAGAGTTATTACGGGAAGTTAATCATATTTGTCGCCAACGGGGGATTTATCATATCAGCGATGAGGCTTACGAATACTTTACCTATGACGGCGTAAAACATGTTTCACCTGGTTCGTTTCCTGGCAGCAGCGAATATACAATATCCTTATTTAGTCTTTCCAAAGCGTACGGTTTTGCAAGCTGGCGGATAGGATATATGGTAATTCCGCAACAGTTAGTTACAGCAGTGAGAAAAGTTCAGGATACAAATTTAATTTGTCCACCTGTAATATCTCAATATGCTGCTTTAGGGGCATTACAAGCAAAACCTGAATATTTAAACGATCGTATCAGGGCGATGGCTGAAGTACGAATAATGGTAGTTGAAGCTCTCAAACCTCTTGAAGATGTCTGTACAATCGCTCCTACAGATGGCGCTTTCTATTTCTTTTTGAAAGTACACCCTCACATTGATGCTTTTGAGTTAGTCAAACAACTCATTGATGAATATAAAGTAGCAGTACTTCCGGGAACTACCTTTGGGATGAATCAAGGTTGTTATTTACGTGTCGCTTACGGTGCATTGCAAAAAGAAACTGCCAAAGAAGGAATTGAAAGATTGGTAAATGGTTTAAAGAATATAGTTCACGGGGTTAGGAGTTAGGAGTTAAGAGTTAGGAGTTATGAGTAATTAGTAATTAGTTTTTAGTTGCTCGCGGAGTTTATAGGTAATTTAATTACTAGGTCTTTTTTTTACCAGATTTTAAATTTCCAGTTCTCATTATTAATTTAAAAATGATAATTATTAACAAGATAATAGAAATTACAACAACAGAAGGTATTAATATCCATAATATTACGCTGCAAATTCAGGAAATTATTTCATCGAGTGAGATTCAAAACGGTCAAGGGCTCCCTGCCAAATTTTTTTCTCCTAAAAAAATTTGGCAGGCTACCCGTCAAGTTTTGGTGTTTTCTCGACATACAACAACGGCGTTAGCTATCAATGAAAATGAAGAAAGATTATTGCAAGATGCCAAAGTTTTCTTACAAAAGATAGCTCCCCAATCAGATAAATATTTACATAATGACCTGCATTTAAGAGAAAATATTCCACCAGATGAACCTCGAAATGCTCATTCTCATTTAATGGCAATGATGTTGAGCAGCAGTGAGGTTATCCCTATTGTTGATGGTAAATTAGCTTTAGGAACTTATCAATCGGTATTATTTTTCGAGTTGGATGGGGCGCGGAAAAGAACTATATTTTGTCAATTATCTGGAATCAGTTAACAGTGAGCAGTGAGCAGTCAACAGTGAGCAGTCAACAGTGAGCAATATAGAATTTTATATTTATAACTCCTAACTCCTAACTCCTAATTCCTAACTCCTAACTCCTAACTCCTAACTTTCTTACCTTCCCATCCCCTATGCTCAATTGGCAACGATCAATTTAATCCAAAGTTAATTTTTCAAACTCTGGTTGTCCATAAATCATATTTTCATCGATTGCTGAAAGGACTTTATTGTTAGTTTTTTCAGAATTCAAACTATGACAAACTAATTGCGCTACATCTGCACGATGAATTGTACCGGCAATGCGAGGATCTTCGGTTAAAATTCCGTTTCCTGTGGCTGGTTCGGATTTTAATCCACCGGGACGAATTACTGTATAATTTAGACCACTATTTATTAAATATTGTTCGGCTTTATATTTTTCGATTAAAACTGGTTTGAGGGTTTCTAGAGCTTGGGGGGGTATGGCATCAGCACTATTTCCAGTACCAATTGAAGAAATTAAAATAAATTTTTTTACTCCTGCTCTAACTGCGGCATCAATGAGATTTTTGTTACCTAAATAATCAGCCCTTTCACTGTCTTGTGGTACGCCACCAATAGTACTTATAACCGCATCAATGGGTTCTTCTGTGAGGATGGCTTGTTCTATATCATTTACGTTTAAGGCATCTCCTAGAACTACTTTGATACCCATTGCTTCCAATTCCTGGCGTTTTTGTTCAGTTCTTAAAAGTGCCTTTACTTGCAAATTTTGTGCAGTTAAGCAATTGGCAATTTCTCTACCAACACCACGACTTGCTCCAGCCAGAAAAATATAATTAGCGGTCATAGGTAATTAAGGGAATAGATGCTATTAAACATTATCAACTATATCTTTTTTTAGTTTATTTAAACTATCTAAAGTAAAAAATATATATAGTCGTATGCAATCATTGCTATATAAAAGTATAAGGATAAAAAAATATCATGGGTACCCGTCAACCGATCGATCGTCAAAAGTATTACCCCATGGATTAATCTAGTGGCTTTAGTTGTGGAAAATATTTTTTCCTCTCTACGGATAAATCCCGGGGTTTGTATCCGGTTGATTTTTCGATCGTATATTTTGTGGAGAAAGAAAATTTTAAGCCTCTATTTTTCGATACTGCTTTGCTAGAAACCTATTTATTAAACTTATGGATGAAAAATTAGAAAAAGACACCGAAAAAGTTCATAAAGCTGGGCGAGTTGCTGCGACATCTATAATTTGGGGAATTAGTGGAGGAATGCTAGCAATTTGTATTCCCCTTGTAATTGTGACAAAAAGTGGTGTCGCTTTACCTCTAGCTACAATTATAGGCGCAGCAGTTGCGACTTTTGCTGTGTGGCGTGGAGAAAATCAGAATTATCAAGTAAAACAATTAGAAGAGAGAATTGCCTTTTTAGAAACAATCGTGACTACAGAGGATTCAGATAACAGCGAGAAATAAACCAACGGACTACATAATCCCTATAGTTTAGCTATAATTTACTTCCACTACAAAGATTACTCTTTGTGAGTGTCTCTAGCAACCATCCGGCATGTTACCTTAACTTTTGGAATACTAATTTAATTAGATTACCTGTATTACAGAGACAAAAATATTTTTATTTATGACATTTTTATGGATATCGATCAACATTTACCTTTGTTTAAATTAACTTAACTATTCAAGATTGTGCCCAATGTATGGATGTAAACTCTATCAGCTTACTAAAAGCTCAACAAGCCGACTTTCTTGAGCGGATAAAAAAATCAAAGACTTATGATATTACTTTGCTTGAAAGTAATGTTAAAGGTTGTCATCGAGAATTTATGGCATTTTGGGGTGAAATATTGGCTCCACTCCTTGAAAAAGCTCGTTTACAAGCAGAAATTCTGGCTCTCTCTCCGCCACCAGCCCCATCAGAATATCCCGAGAATCCGGATTGGGCGATACCTTTTGTCACTTACTTTCAACACCAAGCCGAAGATTATTTGTTGCGAGAATTGATTGTTGAAGAAATAATGAAAGGTTGTCTTGGTAAGTTAGTGAAAAAAATACCTCAAGACGCTTTCGCAAATATTGTTTTAGATGATGAAGGAAATCTTCGAGGTGAAAGTAAGTTTTCTTTTCTACTTGCAGATAATCCCGAAGTAAAAATTCGAGTGTGTGTTGCAGATTCAGAAAGCTTTAATAGTATCAAAAAAAATAAAGTTCGCTGGACAATTACTCAAGAAGATTTCAATAATTACCAAGTTTTCTTGTTTATCTGCTTGTTTTTCCCCGGCTCAGGGCAAAGAGGATATCAAAAAAATGCTGTGATTACGGGATTCTTGCCAAGCAATCAAGTTGAGTTTAATGGTTTGCAAACTGAGGTTAGATCGAGTAAGTTACTGTATGCAGGAGGGTTAGCTTGGTACTTAGGTTTACTCAAGGATTCTCAAAGTCTACAAACGGAAGTTGATGATATTCAAGAAGGTAAAATAATTCCATCTCCTTCACCAAAGCATTCTCTAGAAAGCATAATCGGTAAATGGCAATGTTCGCAAACTTTAACAGGACATATTAAAGGGATTAATTGTATTGCTTTAAAACCTAAAATTAAAAATAGTGCGCAATCTTTAATTGCTAGTGGAAGTCGAGGAGAAATAAAGCTTTGGGATTTAAAGAAGGGTGATTTAATTACTACTTTATCGGAATACCCTTGGGTTCGTACTGGGGTTGTAGATGAAGTAAATTATTTAGCCTTTAGTCCTGATGGACAAACTCTAGCTAGTGCTGGGGCTGATTCTACTATTAAAATGTGGCATTTAGGCGCTAAAGATTTGATTGATATTATGCACAAACATAATGGTATGGTGCGCTGCCTTGCCTTTACGCCTGATGGTAGGATACTAGCTACTGGCGGTGACGATCGCACAATTCAGTTTTGGGATATGACTGAGCGTCAAGTGAGTATGACACTTGCTTTAGATGATACTGTGGCTCATTCGCTAATTTTTAGTAAAGATGCAAAAACTTTAGTTACGGGAAACTACCGCAAAATAAAAGTATGGCGCATCTATCTAAAGGAAGAAATATGCTCTATAGATATAAAATTACAGCATTCTCTTACAGGTCATTCTCACATAGTTCATTCCTTAGCGCTGAGTAAAGACGGAAAAATTCTTGTGAGTGGGAGTAGGGATAAAAAAATTAAAATTTGGCATTTAAAAAGAGGGGAATTACTTCGTACTCTCGAAGGACATGAAGATGGAGTATATGCAGTAGCATTGAGTCAAAATGAGCAAGTTATCGCTACTGGAAGTGCCGATAAAACGATTAAGTTATGGCATTTAGAAACGGGAGAATTACTAAGTACTTTTACCGGTCATAATAACACCGTTACTGCGTTAGCTTTTACTGAGAAAGGAAATACTTTGGTGAGTGGAAGTTTGGATAAAACTATTAAAATTTGGCAGAGAAGTTAGATTGCAAAATTTCTACAACTTTTGCAACACCATTTTCCGAACGAATTTTTTCTCCTAAAATAGCAGCTTTTTTTCCTATCGATTGATTTTCAATTGCAGTTGCGATCGCTTGAGCTAGAGTTTCTACTGTAAGATTGTTTTTATTAATCATTGGTGGGCTTACACCCAATTTTGCAGCTTGATATGCCCAAAATGGTTGATCGCCAAAAAATGGAACAATTACGACCGGTACCCCACTCCGAAAGGTTGCTGCGGTAGTTCCAGCACCACCATGATGTACTATACAACTCATTTGTGGAAATAACCAACTGTGGGGAATATTATCTATTTGAAAAATGGTATCGGGTAATGAGTTTTTTATACCACCCCAACCGGATAGAAAAATACCTCTTTGTTGAGTTTTATCCAATGCTTTTAAAGCAATTTGGCTGATTTTTTGTGCTTCTTCACCACCCATACTACCAAAGCCAATATATACCGGAGGAGAACCAGCTTTAAGAAATTCTACTAAATCTGCAGGAGGAATAAAATTATCAGGAGCATCTAAAAACCAATATCCCGTAAGATGAACCCGATTTGACCAGTCTTTTGGTTTAGGATGAACCGAAGGGCTACAACCAATCAAATAATTGGTTTGAGCTTTTTCCATATTTGTCAAAGCATTTTCCCTAAAACCGATTGGTGCTAAACCAAGAGTTGATTGACGAAAATCATTAATTGGTTTGCGAAAAAATTGCCAAAATAGTTGATTCATAAAAGTATGGCTGAAGCGGTTGTAAATTCCTCCCAACTTACCTAAATATTGTGGTGTCAGTATATTCGGAAACGCTGTAGTTGGATAATTTGGTGTCAGATAAGCAAAATAAAAAGGGATACCTAATTTTTCTGCAATATCAACTCCCCAGAAAGGAAATCCTCCCCCAATAATGACATCAGTGCCCTGACAAGCTTCCCAAGAATCGATTAACACTGGCTTGAATATTGGTTCTAGCACATTACCCAAATTACGAACAACAGCAATCGGGTTTTTGCTTTGTAATAAAGCTTGCCCTTGAGCGCTTTCCACCCCTTCTTTGGGATTACCGCTAATTAAAGCAAATTCAAAACCGCGATCGCAAATATCTGATTCAAAATTTGCTTGGCTGGCAATTCGGACTATGTGCCCAGCTTGCTGTAAACCCACTCCCAAAGCAATAAAAGGTTGAACGTCACCACGGGTACCGAGAGTAAGAATTGTGATGTGCATCGCTTAAATTGACTCACAACTACAAAGTTAGAATTCAATACTACTTATATTAATTCCCGAAATAAATTAAGATGATTCGATTTTCTTATTTTGTAGGGTGTGTGACGGTTACGATACTTTACCACCCATAACAAACTGATTTGAAATTACCGTCAAGGGCTCCCTGCCAAATTTTTTTCTCCTAAAAAAATTTGGCAGGGTACCCGTCACGCACCATAAACTTAGAATAATACGATAAGTTTTCTCCCATACTCGGGTTAAAACCCCAGTCTAATAGTAAAAGTAGTCTAAAGACTACTGGGGAGCTTAATAGATATTTATAAGTTTTTATGGCTTCAAAGACTATTTATAAGTTGTGAATAAAAAGAAAATTTAAGACATCGCTTCAATAATTTCCATAGTTTCTACACTCACAACCCATACTCTTAACAATAAGTCAATCACCTGTTCTTTATAATCCGCCACCTTCTTTTCCTCCTCCAGAAAATCTACGGCTTTTTACAAAAAAATCTCAAATAACTCTAAATAAATCTACTTAATTCCTCAGCGCTCCTCTGCGTTTAAATATTGATTAAAAAAAAAGACGACACACCATTAAGTGCATCGCCAATTCTAAAAACCTTGTCGTAATCTACAACCCAAAATTTACAAAGTTGTCTGCATCAAAGTAATATCATCAGATAACTTCCCACTCCGCAACCACTCCCCTAACTCTTGAGGTGCCATCGCCCCTTCAAGCCTCTCCCGCAATTTCTCACCTTCAAGAATTTCTTTTTGTAACAATTCCATTGCAGTTTCTTCCAACAAGTCGCGGTTTTGATGCAAAATAGTTAAAGCGATATGATGGGCATTCTCAACGAAATGCTTCACTTCGCCGTCAATTTCCTTAGCTACTTCCGGACTAACGCTACGACGAGCATTTCCATATCCTTCGATAAACTGCTGTTGCATTTTCTCAAACGCAATTGGCCCCAATTTATCGCTCATCCCGTACAAAGTAACTGCCCTTTCCGCTAACTCAGTCGCTTTCTGAATATCGTCAGAAGCTCCAGTAGATACTTTACCAAAGATTATCTCCTCTGCCGATCTTCCACCTAATAAAGTCGCAATTCTGCCGCGAATTTCATCTTCTATCATCAAAATTCGGTCTTCTTCCGGCATCTGTATGGTATAACCCAAGGCTCCCACACCGCGAGGAACCACGGATATATTCTCAACCTTACCCGCTCCCGGCATCAAAGCACCAACTATAGCGTGACCAACTTCGTGATAAGCTACTGTCTTCTTCTCAGTTTCATTCAATACCCGAGAACGCTTTTCTAAACCAGCAACTAACCGCTCAATAGCCTCATTAAAATCAGCTAAAGTTACCCCATCTCGATTTTGACGCGCAGCTAACAACGCAGCTTCATTAACCAAATTAGCTAAATCTGCTCCCGCAAACCCCGGAGTGCGAGCCGCCACAATTCCTAAATCCACATCCGAGGTTAATTTCACATTACGAGCATGAACTTTGAGAATCGCTTCTCGACCAATTTTATCAGGTCTATCTACCACAATC
>JBHJJJ010000057.1:0-6837 GCA_050042755.1 Rivularia sp. (in: cyanobacteria) | reverse complement strand
TATTGCGATCGCACTAGGAGCGACTGCTAATTTACCATCATGGAAACTACTGTGAGAAGCCCTGCCACAGTGCCATAGTTGCAGAAAAAATGCCGTATTTTTAGCGTGTACTGCACTAACGACTTGTTTCCAACCTTCAGTTTGTTCCTTTGTATAAATTCCTGGGGCATTTACCCAGCCGTTAGCTTGGCTTGAAATAAATGTACCCTCAGTAATAATTAAACCAACTCCAGTCCTTTGGCTGTAATATTCTGCCATTAAATCGTTGGGAATGCCTCTATCTACTGCTCTACCTCTAGTTAAAGGAGGCATTACTACTCTGTTTTTTAAAGATAAATCTCGCAGTTCAAAAGGACTCAGTAGTGTTGGTGAAGCGGTTTGAGTTGCCATACTTTACGAATCAAATTTAACAATCATTATTATCGGTTAAAAACTCGTTGCTTGCATGATCCAATTCAAATTTTATATCAAACTGAAACTCAGTCTTTAGAAGGAAGACAAATATCATTACTAAGATTGTTTAATCTACTTGACGCTATTATTTATTTCATTCTTATTTGAGAAAGAAAACCATGAGCGAAGAACAATTAATGCAAGCTGCTTGGTACGAAAAACAAGGTGCAGCAAAAGAGGTAATTCACTATCAAGAAATGCCCATACCCGAGCCTGGTGCTGGTGAGGTGCGAGTCAAAATCCACGCTTCTGGTGTCAATCCATCCGATACAAAATCCCGTGGTGGTTGGGGTGGATTCGAGCAGAAATTTGAGCGAATTATTCCCCATCAAGATGGTGCGGGTGTAATTGAAAGTGTTGGCGAAGGTGTTGCTAATTCTCGCATCAACGAACGAGTTTGGATTTATGAAGCACAATTGGGAAGAGCCTTTGGCACTGGTGCTGAATATGTTGTGGTACCCAGTGAAAAAGCAATTATCCTACCAGATAATACCAGCTTTGCTGAAGGAGCTTGTTTGGGAGTTCCCGCAATGACTGCTCATCGTGCTGTTTTCGCCGACGGTGCGGTAAAAGGACAAACTATTTTAGTTACGGGTGGGGCGGGTGCTGTAGGTAACTATGCGGTGCAGTGGGGGAAATGGGGTGATGCAACTGTAATTACTACCGTCAGCAGTCATGAAAAAGCAAAAATTGCAGAGACTGCGGGTGCGGATTATATTATTAACTATAAAAATGAAGATGTAGTCAAACGCATTCAAGAAATTACTGGTAGAAAACGGGGAATTAATCGGATTGTTGATGTTGATTTCAGCCAGAATTTGTTCGTAGCCGATGCAGTCTTGCGTACTAATGGTGTGGCGGCAATGTATTCGGCTAATCCTGGTGATTCTCCTGCTTTACCGATTTTGTCATTAATGTTGAGAAATATTACTATTCGTACAATATTGGTGTATACCATGCCTGTAGAAGCTAAAAAAGCAGCCATTCAAGATATTACGACTGCATTAGAAGCAGGTGCATTGCGTCACAATATTGCTCAGCGCTTTTCTCTAGCTGAAGTTGCTGCTGCTCACGAAGCCCAGGATAGTGGCAAGATGATTGGTAAGGCGATCGTTGAGATTTCTTAAAGGATATTTTAAAACTATTTGGCGGTTTCAACCGCCAGGTAAATACAAAATATTAATCCTATGAAAGAGAATATTAAAGTTGCAGAGATTCAAATGACGGAAAATTAAATCACAGTTTTAATTCGATGTGAATATGGCGATTTATAATTGATTTATGAATAAAATTCAAATGTGTTAGCTGTCGGTTTTAGTGGGTTATAATCTGCTTTCTCTGGAACTCTGTAGTTTTTTTGATCGGTAATTTATTATAAATGACTAAAGTCACTACTACGAGCCTGTTGAATTAGTTAAGATGATGTTGTAATTCATATATATTCTAAAAATGAATTCTCAATCATCAAATAAATTATCTTCTATTAAAAAATTTGCACAAGGTGTATTAGGTGGAGTTTTTTTTGCAGCAATATTGTGGTTTTGTGCAATTTACGCTCATGCCTCAATTTCTTTAATTCAAGGAATCATTTGTAGTTCATTAATAGTCATTTCCTGCGGAATCACTGCTACTTTGAGGGGAGTTACCAGAAGATTTGCAGTCGGCTTATTAGGAGGGTTTTATCTAGCAGCAATATTGTGGCTTTATTCAATTTATTTTAACGTGCCAATTTCCTTAGCTCAAGGCATTATTGGCATTTCAGTCGTAGGAATCTCTTGTGGAATCTTAGCTTCGGTTAGTGGCGTGGATAAAGTATTTGATAATTTACCAAATATATAATATCTGGAACTTTCAAGCATAATTTGAAATCTTATCTAGATATTAAATCCTTCGCTTCCGAAAATATATCAGGACTTACGCAATTGTCACACAACTCGGATGGTGCGTGACAGCAAAAGCCTTATTGTTGCCTTAAAAATCAGTCAAACTGTCACAGCACCCTACAAGGTAAATGTGCCAGTTGCGTAACTATATATATCAAAGAATGTAAATTTAGTTAAAAGCGCTTACTCGCTCTCAGCCTGGAAGGCTGGAGCTACAGTTACTAAGCCCACCTCTGTGGGCTGAATTAAGCGCATCTTTATAAAGAAATGGTATCACTATTCCCTTATCCTAATTACTATTTTTAACACCTCACTAGTTAGTGTCTTCTTTTGATTTACTATTTTTTGGTTTAGTAACAAACCAGGCTACTATGCCAAAGATAACGGTAGCAAAAAGACTCCAGAGCAAAGATAATACTAGAGGATGAACTGGGTATTTGAAGTTAATTGGTGCAAAGGGTTTATCAATGTGTTGAGTGACGACTCCTGAAACGATCGCACCACCACCAAACCCAATACCGAGTATTTGTACAGTGCGCTCTAATTTGCGTTCAGCCTCAAGGCTGCGTTCTTCGCGTTTAGCTTGTTCGATTTCTACTATACCGCGAATTGAGGCTATTGCTTGTTCTAATAAGGTTAAACCTTGCTCGAAGTATCCTATATCGGAGTTGATTTGTTCGTAAAATCTTTGACAATCTTGTTTATAGAATATTTCCAGAATGCTTAAATTATCTTCTTCTGTGGCAGCGTTAATTTGTCTGAGTTTTTCTTGGTAATTATTGCGGTTTATGTCAATAGTATTTTGATAATCTTTTAAATTTCTTAATAAACGAGTATATTTTAATGATTCTTTTGACAATTCTTTTAATTTATTGGTTAACTGATTTAGTATTTCGGTTGTTAAATTATCGGATTGAGTATTTGATTTAATTTGTTCGATAGTATTTTCAATATCATCGTAAGCAGCAGCGATTTGATGATAAATTATGCGGCTATCTTGAAAGGCTTTAACAATTTTGCAGCGAAAGAAGAATAAATCAAATAATTGTTGATAGCATTTATTAAAGTTTACATCGGCTTGGCGATCGCGGAATAACCAGATTATTATATGTTGGTAATTTTCTGTTTGACTAAATAAACCATATTCAAAAATTGGACTACCAAATAATTCTCCTTGACGATTGAATTCAGGTTTGCGATCGGTGTTAGGAAAAATGGCTGTCAAGCATTCTTGAGCGATATCGTATGGTTTTGTTTGATTAAGTTTATGTTCTTGGGTTAACCAAGCAGTTATTAATAAGGTTTGTCCTAAAAATAATTTATTGGTTTCGTGGTTTTCTTTAGGAATAATAGTTAAGCATTTTTGAGGATTTAATTCAGTAAGTAGAGAAATATCAACGTATTTTGTTAGGCTTGTTTCATCGACATCTTTTTCTGGACGACGTAAATTTAACCATAAGCCGTAGCTGTCTTGAATTTTGATTGGATAAACAAAGCCTTTAATTAAAAATTGTTGATTTTGATTATGATTATTCTGATGAATTTCACCATAAACAGGTATGGAATAATCTTCATCTTTGACATTCTCTGGTTTAATTAAATCAATACGGGAACCTTTGGGTTCATGTTGAATATCTATTATAGATTGAGTGAGATTTAAGGGTTGTTGTAAAGTGTTTTTAATAATATCATTAGCTTTATGCCACAGTTTAATTTTTTCTTTTGTGAGAGACTCTATATAAAAATTGGAAGCTTTATAAAGTTGAAATGCGTATAAATGGATATTCGGCGCATAGATTTTCATGGTTAATTTAGCGTTATTATAAAAATAATATTTTAGGCTGGTTAGCAGTATAGTTTCACACAGCCTACATCAAGATTTCCAAAAAATCTATTGTTTTTGGTTACTTCTGTCGTTTTTCTGCTGTTTTTTTTCTAATTCATCTTGGATGATTCGATATTGGTTTTGGAGAGTAGTTTCCCCAAATGCTGGATTCGATTTTTTAACTTTAGAAATTTCGCTTTCGTTTATTAAAATTGCATCTCTTACTGATGGGTGATTGATATACCATTGGCGGATAGCTTCAGCTAAGGATTCTGGATCAAGATTTTCATTTTCTAAGACTTTGAGATTTTTTTGTAATGATGGTATGTCTTTTTGAATAATTTCGGAAGTAAATAAATAATCTTGCTCTTGAATAACTTTGATAAATTTATTAATTAATTCATCGGGTTGCATTGGTTATCTCCTAAGTTGTTAAAAAGTAGTCCTCACCCTATAAGGGTGAGGCTATACCTACAAATTCCGCCTGTGCGGACTATAAATCTGGGTTTGTTAGCCCTTTAAGGGCTTTGTAGCTGTAGCTCCAGGCTTTAGCCTGAGAGCGTTTGGGGTTTGAAAACAAACCACTAATCGCCAACAGCATAAAATCCAGCCCAATAATAGGGATTTTCAAAAAGTTTTTCTTGGGGGTTATTATAGTCTGCTAATCTCTTTTTAATTTTACCTTTGTTTTCTGCTGTCACATTTTGATTTTCATCAATCCATTGTCTTAATTGTGGTGGAGTTATTTGGCGGAACCAATTCTGTGCTTGGTTAAGAGCAAGTGCGATATTATTAGTAGATGTTGAATTTTGGATATTTTCGTAAAATTTAATCGTGAAAATCGCTGTGGAAAAATCGTCTACAGCCCATAAGGTACTAACTATACTTGCTGCTCCTGCATGAATAAAGCCACTTGGTAAACCGATATATTCATCGCTGGTATTGTTGAAATCTGTGTAACCACTTTCGCAAGCGGAAAGTGTAACGAGACGACAGTTAGATAAAGTTAATTCAAAGATGTTTTCTAAGGTAAGACATTTTTCTAATTCGATTTCCTCCTCTTCTGATATTCTTAAAGTTCTAGATGATTCTGTAGCATTGGTGATGGGAATTTTTGCAGCACCATGTAATTGTAATGCCGATTTATAAGGGTTATTTAAGTCAAAATATCCGTGAGAGGAAAAGTGCAGCCAGTGGGAATTTTTAAAGTTATCGCTATTTGATTGTTGTTGGAAAGCGGTTAGTGTGGCTTTGTCGTGTTTGAGTATGTAATTCGGTTTAAATTTAGTGGCTATGGTTTCTACTTCTATGTCGGAATAATCTAAATTTTTGGTAGGGTTTTGAATCGCAAACAATAATGTAGAGACGTTATACATAACGTCTCCATATATCGCGTCTCTACATTTTGATGATTGTTTTTGGAGAATTCGTAGCAATTGACAGCTAGGTGCGGCTGTGACACCGTCGGTAAATTTATCAATTAAATATTCCCCATTGGATAACTTTAATCCGTGGATGGGTAAGAGGTGTAAATAGAGATGGGGTACTAAAATTAATTTTTTACAGTTATGTGGAACTAAGGATATAACTTCATCTAGATGTAAAATTTCTGGTAGCTGCTGTAATTTATGATTTAACTCGTATATCCAGCGCTTTTTATCTTGGCGGTAAGATTGTAAATATTCTGAATTCCAATAGTTTTTCAGTTTTTCTAAATCTTCTTTACTGGAAGACCAAATTTGTGGTTTACTGCGATCGCGGGTAATTACGAAAGCACGGAAACAATCTTCAAAAAGATACCATTGGACAATTGCTGTGTTGTCATCTAACAACCGTTGAATTTCTGGAAATCGAATCGGTTGATAACCAATAACTTTCGATATTAAATCTTCCCGTTGTTGACGCAGTTGATTTAATTTACTGCCAATGGCACCTAAATTATGATCGTTACTATGATTATTTATTTCAGCTTCTTGTAACCGTTGCTTTTCTACTGCGATTTCATCCCTTAGCTGTTGCAATCTCCGATTGTCTTCTGGGGATGTCTCACCTTTGGGAGAAAGTTCATCGTTAAATAGCAACTCTACTAAATTACGAGTTTTACTGCGTTCGATATATTCTAGCGCTAGAGTTTCTTTTCCTAATTGCAAACAAACTTCCACCATGCGACGATAAAGTACATTCCATTCTTCCGCTTGCTTGCGTTTGCTTTCTTCACCGGAAATAATCTCACCACGCAATAATTCTACTGTGGTGATGGCTGATTCATAGGTATCGTAAGCAAGAGAAAATCTATGATTATCTTGGTAAGTTATGCCTAAGTTTTTTAAAGTTTCTGCATGTTTTTGGGGGAAAGCTTGGCGGGTTGTAACTTCCAATTCTTGTTGTGAGGCAATGATAGCTTGTTCAATATTATCGGCTCTATCAGATTTTATTCTTTCGCCGTAAGCAATGCCTAATTTCATTTGCGTCAAAGCCCAATCATAGGGGAAAGCTTGGCGGGTTGTAACTTGCAATACTTGTTGGTAGGCTATGATTGCTTGTTCAATATTATCGGCTTTATCACCTTAAATTCTGTAGCGGTAAGCAGTGCCTAAATTAATTTGAGTCTATGCCCAATAATAGGGGAAAGCTTCGCGGGTTTAGACTTTCATAGCTAGTTGGTAAGCTAAGATT
>JBHJJJ010000056.1:0-18820 GCA_050042755.1 Rivularia sp. (in: cyanobacteria) | reverse complement strand
GCAGTACGTGTTGAGCGCGGTACCTTACCTCTTTGCTGCTTCATAAAGTCCACAATCCGAGCAACTTGATAAGGCGGGAATTCTTGCAGCATAATAAAACCTGCATCCCGATGCTCTTCTACATCGCTGGTTAACAAATGTCCTACAAATACTTCCTTATGATCGCGGACATCACCATTATGCTGATACCATACAGCTAGATGTCCGTAAAAAAGTGGATCGAGTTCTATTATTATTTTGTGAAATTCTGCAACTTTTTCTAACTCGCGATGAGGAGTTGTTAGCAAAGTATTAATTAATTCTAAACGTAAATCTTGTTCTGCTGTATTCATTTTTAATACCTCTTCTCGAAATTTTGGATTTTAGATACAAAAACATTCAAAATCTCAAATTATTGGAGATAGGTGTCGCACGCTAATCAATGATTTTTATAATCACCGCACAAGTTTAAAGAGCTTTTTTCTATCAAAACCGTGACAGTGTTTTGTATGTAAGCTCAATGTGTTAGGGTGCGGCAACAACTACTCTTTATAAATGTTCGTACTAAGGAATATATTTCCTATGATTTTTAAATGTCGCCGCACAAGTTAATAAAGCTGTTTTGTAATACCTAGGAATCGAACCTAGAAATCAAGGAACCTAAATCCTTTGCCTTACCTTTTGGCTAGTATGTAAGCTTTATATGTCAGGGAGCAGCAACAATTAATATTCATGTAAATGTCGCCGCGCAAGTTGAAAAAGCTGTTTATTCATACACAGGATTTGAACCTGTGAGCTCTTTCGAGTTGCTTGATTTTAAGTCAAGTGCCTTAAACCGCTTGGCTAGTATGTAAGCTTTTTCAGTTAGGGCGCAGCAACTATTAATATAAGTTTAGCGATAGAAATTATTGTTTATTAGATGTTTATAAATGTCACCGCACAAGTTAAGAAAGCTGTTTGTTTATACCTAGGAATCGAACCTAGAAATAAAGGAATCTAAATCCTTCGCCTTTTCCATTTGGCTAGTATGTAAGCTTTCTTGATTAGGGCGCGGTAACACTTGTCTTATATAAAATAGAAGCAAAACATCTAATTTCTATTCCCTAAAAAAAGTAATTGCGTAAACTACCATCATATCTACCACTGTTACGGCAGCATTTCTTGAAAGGAACGTCCGGAATTACAGGGACAAAGATCGTCTTTTCCTAACTTTTCGTAAAGTTCCTTATTCCCATGAACAATTCGCAATCCTCGTTTCACAGCTTTCTCTGAAGGATAACCCCGACGACGTTTACTAGAAGTTTCAAAAGGAATAGGAATCCTCGTCCAAGTCTTCCCACTTTTGATTTAATTTAATATCCATAAGAACCTCCTTGAAAAAATAAAATTACTTTAAAATAAAGGCTTTAAATCTGGTTCTACCCAGTTAGTACGAGCTTCCCACGACATCAGTAAATCCCGACTGTAATATTGCAATGGTAAATGTTTGTTGTTGTAAGTGTGGGAAAGTGCGATCGCCATTTTTAATATCGAACTTTTTTCCTCAGTAAGCAACAGATAGTGACTCACCATCCGAACCCAAAACAGAGTAAGAGTTTCGTGATAACCGCCTTCTGGTGTAGTTTTGATACCCATCGCTGCGTTATACCGTTGGATACCTTGACGAATGCGATTTATAGCTTCTTGTTCGTCATGGCGAGTCAGATACCATAGCGCAACAGTTAAATGTGCTTTATGACTCCACTCAGAACGCGGTAAAGTACAGTTTTCAAACGCAGTAATCAAACTTTTAATATCAGCTTCTGTTTGGTAATTCCTAGCTTCATCGCTCATTGTTTACCCAAGTCTTAGCTAATGAAAAGAGCGTTTGATTTTAAATCATCTCGCGCAAGTTAAAAAAGCTGTTATTCACACACAGGATTTGCACCTGTTACCAGTCGGTTAATAGCCGAATGCTCTACTAATGAGCTAGTATGTAAGCTTTTTATATTAGGGCGCGAAATGAATTTCAATTTATAAATTTTAGGTTATTGATTATAAGTTATTAATGATTTTTTCCTATCTTTTAACTTCTAACTCAATTTTTATCTCATACAAGTTGAAAAAGCATTTTGTACTTATTACGGCCGCTCTTACCTGGTTTTATCCAAGCAGCGGGCATGCATTCGGAATCTATCGAGAGACTGTGAACGCTGTCGCTGGTTCAGTCGCCTGAATTTCGCTACCTTAGGACCGTTATTTAAAAGTATGTAAGCTTTATCTGTTAGGATACGAGGTGAATTATTTATCTCGCACAAGTTAGCAAAGCTTTAAATAGCCTTCGTTTGCTCTACCTATTGAGCTACATCTCCATTAACGGAGATGGTAGGAATCGAACCTACAACACAACGATTGAAAATGGTATGTAAGCTTCACAAATTAGGGCGCGAGATGATTTATAAGCAATTAGCTGCGAGTTATAAATTATAAATCATGAATGATATTTCTAACTCCTAACTCATAATTCCTTATTTCATTTATGAATTAGCATTAAATATGTAATTTTCATGGTACAGAAAAAATATTTGGCTTTCTACAAACCACACCATCGTTCTAAATAATAAACTTGTTGAGTTTTATCAATATACTCTGGTGGTTTTGTAATTTTATGTTTCTGAAATTTGAAATCTAATTCAAAATTCTTACTACTAGATTTTTCCCAATATTGCGAACCTTCCGGAGGCGGTCGGAACAAAGAAACTGAGCGAATATACAACATATTTCTATAAGCAATATTTTCTGTATTGCGCTCTATTACATTAATACTACAAAATACTACAATATCTGTCAAGGGGTTTTATTAAAAAAAACTGATTTTCTAAATTACTAGCAAGATAAACAACAGAAAATATCTGACAATACAGCACTTCACAGTTAAGAAAAGCAGAAAATTGAATATGAGAATATTGCTCAACTATTGTGGGATTAGCATCCTTGGTCGTTCGATAATTAAGATTAAATAACAAGACAAACCAGACCAGGTGCAAGTAAGCTTTTTTTGTCTGGATTGCCTAATTATTCATAAAATTCAAGCATTTACTCTATGAAAACGGAGGCGCTTTTGCGAGCTTCTAACCAGAGTTTGTGCAAGAAAGATTCAGTGCTATGGTTCATAGTCGTGACAAAACCACCGCTCATAGTCTGGGCGCTAACTGATAGCCAATAACCCCGTAGAGAAACTTCCACATACTCCGTATCGCAGGCATATACCTCTATTATTTCCTTGTTATTGTCTTGCTCTACCTCAGTATGTAGTTTTCCTAGCTCTGGTAAATCCATAGGAAGCAAAAAGGAAGCAGTGCTAGGTTCAACGCATAAACTTTGACCGACTCGCAAAGTTAGTATTACTCGGGTTTGTATCCATTCTTCTACGGATTGACTTAAAAGCTCTAGGTAAAAACTGTTTTCTGTATAAGTTAGTTTCAGCATTCCTCATGCTCTCCTGTTATTCCAGGTTTGCTTGAACAACACCCTTCCAAAACTGTTCTGCAAAATAAATAGTCGGATGGACGGGTGCTTTTGGTTTTTTACGGAGTTGCATCCCAGATTCTTTGGGGGTACGATCGCTTTTGCTAGAGTTACATTTAGAACAAGCTGTTACAACATTGTCCCAAGTATGTTTACCGCCACGAGAACGGGGAATCACGTGATCGAGCGTTAAATCTTTTTTCGTACCGCAATATTGGCAACTATAATGGTCTCGACGTAAAATCTCACGGCGATTTACAGGCGGCACTTTCCACATCCGCTCGCGAGAAGCAATTTTTAAGCGGATATGCTTCGGTACATAAACTACCAAACTGGGTGAGCTAATATGCCATCCACTTTCCGTGGTGATATTTAATGCTTCTGCCTTATTAGTTACTAACAATACGACTGCCCGCTTAATATTTACTCGACATAGGGGCAGATAATTTTGTGAAAATACGACCACGGATTTTTCTAAAACTTGTGTTATGCTCATCGCAGTTTGGCTCCTCATGAAAAACCCCCGCTTCTTTTTTCAAGAAAGCGGGGGTTAAATGTTGACTTTGAAGTCTTTTATTTAATAAGTGGTACAGCATCTGTACGACTGTACCTCCCGCTTGTTTTATCTGGTTTTAGTTGTTTAAGTAAATAAATAATTCTGGTATATTCACAATCTCGATTACTTTGTGTAAATTGCCCGTGATTTCGATTACACTCGCCCATACATAAATACTCCACTTCCGAGAAAGCTGATTCCCAACTGGCTCGGCAGTTAGAAATACGTGAGGAAGTAGAGTAGGGCTGAGTGAGTATCACTGAAAATTTCACCTGTTGAACATTTCTTTAAACATACTACACTTGTATTACTATCCTGTCTATAGTTTTAAGGAGAAAAATCATGCATACAATTGCTCGCACCCCTACAACCGAAATGGAAGTAACCAGCATCCGCTTAGAACGGGAGCTAAAAGATAAGTTAAAAGAATTATCTGGTAATCAGGGATATCAAGCATTAATTAGAGATATTCTGTGGAACTATGTCCAGCAAAAATCAGGTGAGTGGAAGCCGCGATTTTCGCGTGCTGACATTCGAGCAAGCATAGCCGCGACATCCCAGCAAGAAGAACGCTGTGTACTCAGTGGCAAAGTAATTCAAGCCCAACAACCCATGCTGCTAGGACTTACAAAAACTGGGGATATGGTACCTCTGAGTGTAGAGAGTTTAGCTGGCTAATTTTTTCTTCAACGAATGCAGCCCAATGATTAGAACCTAAGAAATCATTGGGCTGTATTATTGCTATTTATATTGTGATTTAAATTTTTAATACAAACAAAAATAAAGGTATATTTAATAAATTGCATGAGGTTCCCTTATAAATGAGAGTAAATATACCTGAAACAGCGTTATTGCAACGTTTTAATCGTTTACAGGGGGTATAACAATACTTGACATATGCAAACCGTAAGCCTAATTAAGTAAATGACTGTTAATAATAGGATTAAAAAATCAGTGCTTGATTAGCGCTCCACAAAAAATTAAATTACCGTCTCCCCAGTGTTTCTTTTTCCAAGCTTATTCTTGACTAAAATTGATTTTTGGAAGATCCCTAGAAAACAATTTTCTGAAAACTGTTGTAATTGGAACAAATAGTACGATTATAGTTCTTATTCTCAGTGGTAATGCGGATGATATTTACTGGCTTTTTGGCTTGACTCTAGAGAAAATACGGTTTGTCTAGAGTTGTGGAGAGGATATTCTAGGTCTGAGAAAACCAAAAAAGCTATCAGGTATAGCTTAGGGCTTACTTTAAGTGTAAGAAGCATAGTATACGGATAATATGAAGGTAATTGCAAAACGATTTTTTATATACCAGTGAAAAAAGTCATTTTACATAGAAAGGGGCTATAACAGGTGAAAGAATTTATTTATAGAACCAAAATTGGTTCATCAGGGTGTAGCTAGGACAAGAAAAGCGAAATAAAGTACCAGGAGGTTGGGTAAAAGGACAATGGGGTCGTTATCCAAGATTGTGCCACAAATGAAAAAGCGTATAATAACATCGCCGCCGCAGCGCCCAGATGAACAAGAAGACCTAGAACAATGTCATTTTAAGCTGATGCAGCATACTGTTCAACCTGCCCATCGGTTGGTATACGAAATCAATCAAATAATCGCTTCCTTTTGCACACCTGCTGATAGGCTGCTGCAAGAGATTGCTCGAGTCGTAGGATCTGCCTTCAAGGTGGATTACTGCTGTTTGGTAACAGATCCAAAACAAGGAGTAGAAGCGACTGCTGCGAGTTGGCCAGCCCAAGATGATTATTCAGGTTTACCCAACCCGACTGTTGCTTTTTCAATCGAACAATTGGAGTTACCAGTAGTACAGTGTGCTGCCGAACCGTTTACTATTGAGGACATTTCTACAATTCAGGAAAGCTTGGTAATTGGATGTCAAAATTTTCCATTACCAATAAAAGCCGTATTAGCAATTCCTACCCGATTTGGTGGCGAGAATAATGGCGTAATTAGTCTCATAAAATCCGAGCCATATGAGTGGAGTAATTCTGAAAAACAATTGTTGAGAGCGGTGGAATCTTCCTGTGCCATAGCTTTTGCTCAAGTAGCACAGGCACAGATAATTTCTTCACAAAAGCAGCAGGTGCAAAAAAGCGAACAGCATCAAAGCTTAATCCAACAATTAACCATACTCAACCGCAGTAATTTGGAATTTAATCAAATGCTTCAGTTGGTGGTTTCTTCTACAGCTGAGGCTTTGAGTGCAGATCGTGGTTTACTAATTTTATTAAAATATTCAGACCCTTTATTTAGGATTCGTGTAAAAACACAAATTCCCAAAGCTAGAGCCACCGTTGTTAGTGAATGGTGTAGAGAAACGGATTCTTCGCTTTGCGAGGAGTTGGAATCGCAAGAAAAGTCTTTTTGGCTTGCAGATTGTGGCATATCTAAGCGTGCTTTCAAAGCGTCTAAGCCCGTAACCATAAATGATAATTCAGATAGACGTAAGGATACTTCTACAATTGCTCCGGTGTTTGTTTTAGATAAATTACCAGCAGCACTGCTGATGCCTTTAGAAAGCCAAGGCAAAGTGTTAGGATTTTTGGTGTTACAGCAAACACAACGTCGTAATTGGCAGGAAGCCGAATTAAATATTGTAGAAATGGTTTGCGCTCAAATCAGCAATGCGATTATTCAGACGCAAACCATCAAGCAAGTACAAACTCTTGTAGACGAGCGCACCGCTCAATTACAACGCAGTTTGGAAGTTCAAGCTAAGTTATACGAAAAAACACGACAATACGTCCAACAGTTACGCGAGCTTAACGAACTCAAAGATGAGTTTTTGAGTAACATGAGCGATCGTTTACGCTATCCTTTAACAAATATGCGTATGGCGATACGTAATTTACGCCATCCGGAAATCCAGCCGGATCGTCAAGCAAGATATATGGATATTCTGGAACAAGAATGTGCTAAGGAAATTAATTTAATTAACGATCTGCTTACACTCCAGAAGCTGGAAACTCATCAAGAACGTCCGCAATTTGAAACAATTGATTTAAATACTAAAATTCAAGATATAGCAGCATCTTTTGATAAAAAACTCGCAGAAAAAGGATTAAGTATTTCTGCTTCTTTACCGGATGAACCACTCAAGTTACAAACGGAAGTAGAAAGTTTTGACCGCATCCTCCAAGAATTGCTTACAAATACTTATAAGTATTCCGAGCATGATAGTTCTGTTGAACTGCGAGTTTCCTCGAACTCCGAAATACAAGGGAATCAAATACAAATTCAGGTGATCAATATTGGACGTGGTATATCTGAACAAGAAGCCACTTTCATATTTGATAAATTCCGTCGAGGAAAAGGTAGATGGACTCCAGGTACGGGGTTGGGATTAGCTTTGGTTAAATCTTTAATACAGCATCTCAATGGAAAAATAACCGTAGAAAGTACTTCTATCGAAGATTCTGAATTAAGCAAAATCTGCTTTACTTTAACTTTCCCACAATTTTCTGACGATATCGAAGCCTCCGAGCCTTTATGATTAAAGAACAAAACGCCCCAAAATCCGACTTAAAACTCCAAGGAAACAATAGTCAAAATCACGACACAAGAGCCGTAACCGTCGAAGTCGAAAAAATCACAGAACGTCAAAGGCAAATCACTGCTAAAATTCAAATTCCTCATCCGCTAGAAGCAGTTTGGAAAGTAATAACTGATTATCAAGCTTTAGCTGAGTTTATTCCCAGTCTTGCTTCTTCTCGGAAACTAGAACATCCTAATGGAGGTATTCGCTTAGAACAAATCGGTTCACAACGCTTAATGCGGCTTAATTTTTCTGCACGGGTAGTTCTAGATTTGGAAGAATCTTTTCCAAATGCAATTAATTTCCAAATGGTGGAGGGAGATTTTAAAGACTTCTGTGGTAGCTGGAATTTAAGTAGCTGTGTCTTGGATGAAAAGACGAGTACTTTGCTTTGCTATAGGGTCAAAGTCTGGCCTAAGCTAACTATGCCAATAAGAATCATTGAACCCCGTCTTTCCCAAGATATGCAATCGAATCTCTTAGCCGTTCGTCAACGCGTCGAAGAAATGGCAGCTTAATAAGCAAAAAAGTAGAAGTTAATACATCTACTTTTTCAATCCTATTTGGATTCTCAATATCTATTTAAATACCCCCAAGGGAATTCGAATCCCTGTCGCCTCCGTGAAAGGGAGGTGTCCTAGGCCTCTAGACGATGGGGGCTTGTTTTTCAACTTTTATAAATTTAACGATTTTCCCGAAATTTGTCAATAGTCTCAGGCAAAAAAATATTTATGACGATCAATTATTCCCTATATTGCTGAGTGCGAGTTAAAGTGGTTGAAAGTAAATAGTTTTTAGCTATTGTTTTTCAAGCACTTTGTACTTCTCCCTCACCCGATTAACAAAGCGCCAAGGCGTTTCCGGGCTGTTGTACAAAGACTAGCAAAATGCTGTATTATAGGCAACTTAGGAAAAAATTATCAATTCGACAAAAAATGAGGATTACAAACCTTTCCTACATCAAATTCAATATTTACTATTCTTAACAAAAGATTTTGAAATACACGGCTCAAAATCTCCAATATGGAAGCATCTTTTGACATTACCCTACAAGTGGTGATTGCTGTCGTTGCAGGCATCAGCGCCCAAGTTCTAGCTGCGTACCTTAAAGTGCCTAGCATTGTTTTTTTACTGCTATTTGGCATATTTTTTGGTTCGGATGGCATTGGGTTATTACATCCCCATTTGTTAGGCATTGGATTAGAAGTAATTGTTGCTCTAGCAACGGCAATAATTTTGTTTGAGGGCGGACTAGACCTAGAATTACGAGAATTAGGCAGAGTTTCTACCAGCCTGCAATTGCTCGTAACTTTAGGAACCTTAATTACGTTAATGGGCGGGAGTATGGCGGCTCATTGGCTGGGAGAATTTCCTTGGCCAATTGCTTTTCTGTACGCTTCAATTGTGGTCGTTACAGGTCCAACAGTCATAACTCCCCTGCTTAAACAAATTAAAGTAGACCGACAAGTCGCAACGCTTTTGGAAGGGGAGGGTATTTTAATCGACCCTGTAGGAGCTATTCTTGCGGTTGTAGTCCTCGATACTATTTTGAACGGCGATGCCGGTCCTTTAAGCGCGATTACTGGTTTGTTTGTGCGCTTGGGTATTGGTGCGGTAATTGGTGCAGCAGGTGGTTGGCTGCTTAGCCTATTTTTCAAGCGAGCCAATATTTTGTCTTATGAACTGAAAATTCTGGTAGTACTGGCTTCCGTATGGGGCGTGTTTACTTTGGCTCAGATGATTCGCAGCGAATCGGGGTTAATGACAACAGTAATGGCGGGAGCAGTATTTGCTAATTCATCTGTTCCGGAAGAACGTTTATTGCGACACTTTAAAGGTCAGCTAACAATTCTTTGTATCTCGGTACTATTTATCTTGTTAGCGGCTGACTTATCAATTAGAAGTGTATTCGCTTTAGGCTGGGGTAGTTTATTCACCGTGTTGGCGTTGATGTTCGTAGTACGACCGATTAATATTCTCCTATGTACTTGGAATAGCGACCTCAACTGGAGACAAAAACTATTTTTAAGTTGGGTTGCACCAAGAGGTATTGTTTCGGCATCAGTTGCTTCATTATTCGGAATTTTACTGACGCAACGCGGCATAAATGGTGGTGATGCCATCAAAGCCTTGGTTTTTCTCACTATTTTGATGACAGTCTTTTGCCAAGGATTAACTGCAGGTTGGGTTGCTAGATTACTCGGAATTACTTTAAAACAAGCAACTGGAGCAGTAATTGTTGGCTGCAATCCTTTAAGTTTATTGATTGCCCGCTTCTTTCAAGAACGTGGTGAATCAGTAGTAATGATTGATACAGATCCAGAGGCTTCTCAGCAAGCAGAATCACAAAATTTGCGAGTTTTAACTAGCAGTGCCTTAGATGCTAATGTCTTAGAAGAAGCTGGACTTGATTCTGTAGGTACTTTTCTCGCCGTGACTAAAAATGGTGAAGTCAATTTTGTTTTAGCTCAACGCGCGGCAGAAGAATTTGACCCACCTCGTGCTTTAGCGGTTTTTCCTCGCGATCCTCAAGCTGGTGGTTCCAAAAATAAAAGTAAAGTTTTACAAGCTTTTCTTCCCGATTTCAAAATCAAAACTTGGAACCAACATCTTAACGATCGACAAGTCAAACTAGGAACTATGACCTTAAAAAATCCTGGTTTTTCTCTACAAAAAATTCAGTTACAAGCATTAATCCGGACTGGAGACTTACTACCGCTATTTATCGAACGGGATGATAAAATCCAGGTTATGGCCGCCAGTGAAACTTGGCAAGTTGGCGATCGCCTAATTTATCTGCTGCATGACCCCAGACCGGATCTGCTTAAGCGCTTGTCTGGTACAAATCAATCCACTCGGTTGTCTCTAGAAAATTTGCCGGAAGTTGAAGAAATTCCGATTGGGAAATTGTCTCAGCTTTCAGCTACTGATGCCCCTACACCTTGAATTTCTTGTGGCGTGCTGACGGGCACCCTGCCAATTTTTTTTTAGGAGAAAAAATTTGGCAGGGAATCCTTGACTTGTTTTTCAACCCACAGCACGCCAAATAAATGCACGATTGCCAAAATAATTGCAGCAGTGGAGAGAAGATAGCTGTGTATAGTGTAAAGACGTTGAACAGTCAAGGTACTAACACCACTACCACCAGTAAGAATTTCTCTCAACTGCCCGCCTATAAAAGGAATAGCCTCAATAGTTCCTAACTCGATGTTAAAGCGCCAAAATCCAACTTGATCCCAAACTAAAACCATCGATGTCCAGCTTAATCCGATTACGGTTAAGGTTAAGAATATTCCACTTGCCCAGGCTGTATACCAACTTTTGCTAAACTGTCTGCCCAAGAACATTACCACAATCTGAATCAAGGCAGCAACAATTACTCCATTACCAGCAATATGGTGAGCCTTACGGAATAACCAGCCGTATTGAATTTGTTCTGTTATCACGCTTAGTGATTGGTAAGCCCTACCAGAAGCGGGTTCATAGTAAATGGAAAGCAGAATACCCGTACTAGCAGCAATCAAACTAAAAGTCAGAATTACTACCGATAAAATCGTTGCCGTCCGCCGCATAACTATATCAAATCGGTTTTCTTGGATAACCATAAAACCTTCCTTTCTGAGAAAAATCTTAATTTATATTACGATTTTAACTAAGAAATATTAACTTTTGATAAAAAAGTATACGCTCATGCTAAATATTGGGTCCAAATTGGTAAAAATTTTTGCGAACCATACCAAACTTTAGAAGTTCTAGGAGAATGCATTACATCATCGAGGACTAAATTTTGAGCACCATCTAAGTGAGCAGCTTCGATAGGTGTAATTCCATCTCCCCAAGTGTTACCTTTGCCACAAGTTAATTTATAGCTACTGAAAGCTAACCAATTGCCGAATCGCCTTTTCCCAAAAATGGTTTTCCCCGCGACACAGACGTAGCGTACTTTTTCGTAAAATGCCCCGGGGTAGTTACTATTTACAAAATCCAAACTCGAGCGCGTCCACCGTTCCAAGCTAGTATGAGGAGTACCTAAAGTGACGAGAGTGGCTACTTTAGGATGAGCTTGCCATGTCAAGGGTTCCCTGCCAAATTTTGTTTTAGGAGAACATATATTCTCATGGGTGCCCGTCAATAAGTTCCGATTGAGTTTGCCATAAGGTACTCCTCCCAAATAAATACGGGATATCCAACCTCCTGCGGAATGACCAATTAAATTAATCTGAGAAACACTTTCTTGTTCTAGTATCCGCTTTACTGTGTAGTCTAATTGTTGCAAGATCGGAGTTACAGGTCTTCCTCCTAAAGTTGCTATCCAGTCACGTCGCTGTAGCGGTACGGTAACCGTAGGAAAACCCAAATTTTGTAATGATTTTTCTAGGCCGTAGTAAGCTTGAGCGCTTTCAAAAAAACCGGGTAAAATAACTGTAGGTAATGGCATTTGCGTACTTTGAGGGCGGGATTTTAAACTTGAGACTTGCCAAAAAAAATCTAAATGTATAACTTATACGTAAGTAGATATTTAGATTAGTATTATGTAAGCATTACTAGTGGATGAAGATAGCCTATAATTAATGATTGTCTCGGTCTTATGCCTTAAAAGGTATTTCTTGAAATACAATCTCATTATTCTGTCAGTAGAGACGATCAAATTCCTTAGTATTGCTTGAAAATCAGTCAATAAATAGCTATCAGATTATTTTCTTTTATAAATGCTAAGGAAAGGTTAATTAAGCGTAGATTGGTAACAAAAACTAATCTTAGAGAATCACAATTTTCTGTAACAGGGTCCAGATATTGTCAAAAAAGATATAAAGCCATAGGGATAGTTAGTAGATTTGCCTAAGTAATCTATTACTATCAAAATTAAGAAATACAGTTTTAAAAGTGATGATTTTCAAAGTCCTTAATTGGCAAATAAAACTTCTGAGTCTAATAGGTTCCTATGTAAATATATGTCGGTCGAGAGGGAGAAATGAACCTCGCTTGATGGCTAATAACCGCTTGTATAAGTGGCAATCTTACTCTGAAGGATTTTGCATTAGGAAGTTATGATTTGTAAAGGGATGCATCTGAAAGGACAGCTTTAATCAAATAATTATTGCCTAAAATTATTGCCCGATAAATTAATTTAATTGCTAGTCAAGGGTTCCCATTAAAATTTTTTTAGAATAAAAAAATTTTAATGGGTGCCCGTCAACCGCAAACAAGCTAAGTGAGCGATAACAGCCATGTCTTACGTCTCCGTACTCAAAAATATACCAGAACTTTTAAGCCAACCAGCTGGAATAGCAGCCATAGCATCTGTCGGAATACATGGTGCTATTGCTTTCATTCTGCCTTTGATGCCTGTTGACTCTAAACCAAAGCAAAAAGCATCCCCGGCAAGTGTGCCAATAGTGGAATTATCTCAGGCAGAACAAAGTAGATTACCTCAAAAGCAAAGTCCTCTAATTTCAGGTTTACCCCAGGTTAACCTACAGCCTACCCTTCCTCTACCTAAATTTGCTACTCAACCGACTCCACTGGCTAAATTACCACCAAACCTTGATTCTACAAAGGTAATATTACCATCTTTACCAAAATCATCAGCTAATCCTTACATTTCTTCTTTGCCAAAAACTCAGTCTTTACCGGTACTTCCACAACCAAATTTCAATTCTTCATTCAACGCTAAAGCACAGTCTGGCAGTCCATATCGTCGTTTCAATCAAAAAATTGAGTTAGGGCGTACGGCTCCATTAGCTTCTAGAAACAGAAGCGCCGAGTCGAGAAGATCAACACCTTCTCGCTTACCTAATATACCTCCAATACAGTCGGCACCATTACCTCCAGAACTTACTCGAATTCCAGCACCACCACCCGTGCAGACGATGACAAATCCGGCTATGGGTACAAATAATCGGTTAGCTGTCAATCCTTCTGTTAATAATACTGTTCCAGTAAATCAACCGAGGAGAGCCAATCCCAAGGATTTTGTTGCGTCTACCGAGAGAAATGTTCCTCAACCAGGCGATAAGCTAACTTTAGCTGGACAAAGCGTACAGCAATGGGGACAGCAGGCAGCTCTAAGAAGAAAAATTGAGCTACCAAATCAACCACAGCCGGCTCAAAATACAAAAATTGCACCTCCGAATACAGGAAAATTAGTTCTCGCTAAACAATTAGAAGAAGTTAGGGGACGCTATCCTAACTCTGAAATTAAACAACCAATTTCCGAGGTAATTAAAACCAAGCCAGGAAAGGAAGGTAAGGTTGAAGGTACTTTAGTTATTGATTCTGACGGAAAAGCTGATTATTTAAAGTTCGTCGATCGCTCTGTTCCTTCTTCTCTTAAGAAAGAAACTAGAAATTATTTCCGGAAGTATTTCAAGAAAAATCCCATCCGTAAAAACGGCAGATCTAAGGTATATACATTTTCTCTGAATTTTAAGCCGAATACGGTTAAAACTGTTGAATTCTCCAAGCCCGAACAAAAATTAGTCGATCGTTTACGCTCCTCCAAAGACGGGCAAACTCCAGCTAATCAAAAACCATCTAAGAAAAAACCTGAAAATGTATCTAGAAGTTCGGCTCCTGTAAAAATAAATGCACAACCTTCTTCTGATGCAGTAGTTGTACCATCTGCCACTTCAGCGCCAGTCAAGCTCAAACCACAGATCCAGATTAGAACCAATAAACCCGCACCGACATCCGCAAATAATGAGAAACCAGCGGCAGAAGTGCTCCTTAACAATCAAGAGGTACCAAAGGTACCGTCTAAACCCAAACCTCAGGCGCGAGTCAATATTAAGGAACCCGCAACCCAAGCTACTTCTAAACCATCAATTGTAACTAGGCTAAGAAATGGCAAAGAGGATTCCGTTTCAGAAGAAAATTCCAAAAAATCTCCAGGTTACAACAAGAAGTTAATTCAGCAATTACGTAAAATTAAGCAAGAAAGAGAAAGTTCCAATTGAGGAAAACCGATTGGGTAATGGTATAGTTAATAATTTTATATATTACTAGACAATTACCACATAGAGACGTATGATATCGTCTCTATTTTTTATCTTTGTAAAAATAGAGTCAAAAATCTTTTGAACTACATAAGTGTCAAAACGCATCAAAATAGGCGATAACTAACTTATTCCTTTCACTTTTCGCGATTGAATAAATCAGTCACCACCTAGAAGCACTTAACAAAGCATTAAGCGTTTTATTGAATAAATGATTAGCCTTCAACAAGAACTTTGCCTACCATACCAGCACCACGGTGAGGCTCGCAGTAGAAAGTATACTCACCAGGAGCTGCATCTGCTGGAATGGTAGTTGTAAATTCTTGTCCGGGACTCATTACCAACTGTTTATGAGACAGTTCTTTAGCCAAATCCGCGCTCTTTGCAGGATTTTGGGCAGCATCAAATACAACGTTATGGGGAGGGACTTTGTTATTCAGCCATTTAATGGTGTCCCCCGGTTTAACTGATATCTTTTTTGGTTGAAATTCCAGCATTCCTCTATCGCTACCTAACTTGATGGTGTATGTTTCAGCGGCAGCACTAGGAGCGAAAGCAGCGAAGCTGCTGACAACCAACACCATAGTCAGTGCTGCTAAACCTAAACGCCGTAAAGTAGACGCAATCAATCTCATCACTTTCTCCCAACAATAGTTTTATTATCTTTTCTCCATTTTAAATAAAATTATGCCTAAATATGACAATCCGTCATATATAAAAATTTTTGTAAATTAAAGAGCGTAATTGAAGTATAGTATGCTAATAGATGTATCTTATTTATTAGCCAAACCTAGAAAAAAACTAGTTATAAATCAATACAATATTGGCATAAAGCTATTTATAGAACAGCTACTAGTCTATAGTCAGCGCCAACTATAGACTAGTAACTAAGGGTTAATCATTAACTGATTATTGAAGCTTTAGTAGTAAATTTTACCACCACCCCATTTCTGACCGACAATCTTAGGTTGTAGGAGAATGTGCCCAGCGATGGCCTCTAAATCCTCTTCGGTTAAATTTCGCATTTCTTTGAAAATATCCGCACTCTTTAAGCTGGGATGTAATTCAGAAATTTCGATCTCTCCATCATAGGTAGTGGGATTTTTCATATAATCCACCAAGCCCTCAAGGTTATCGCGAGATGGGGTTGCTAATGCTAAAGTCTCAGGTTCGAGGCCTACGTTTTGGTTTGTTTTGGTTACACCACCAGCATGACACTGGGAGCAAGTATCGTTGAATAGACGTTTACCTTTATTGACTTCTTTCAAGCTCAATACATAGGTATCACCTTGTTCATTCAAAGTTACCGTGCGAGTAACTTCATCAAGTTCTACTGCTGAAGCGTTACCGACAAAAAACTGAAAACTCAGCAATGCACTAGCAACAAAAATGCCAATTAATTTTTTTATCATGTTTCCCCTCAAAGATTTTAATGCTCAACACAGCTTATAGCAGCGATACTCAATTCCTGGTTGCTAAGAGTTAACACAAAAAGTATTTTTTGGTATTGACGGGAACCCTGTAAGTTTTTTCTTTTAAAAAAAACTTTTAAGGGAACCCTTGACTTTTAATGACAGTTAACTTGGCTTTCACTCACCGAATTAGTGGTACCATAACGGGCTTGTTTGAGAAAAAATAGGCAAATAAATGACAGTATTCTCCAACGTCTTGATAATGCAGGAATTGATCAATATTTATTAATTATTCCCGACTAGACGTACAAAGAAAGCCTGCTTCAGCCAAATTTTGCTGTCGTCTGCTGCTATTTCCGCGATTGACGGGTACCCATGAGAATTTTTTTATCCTAAAAAAATTCTCATGGGAGCCCTTGACAGATTTGTAAAACCCATAATGGTTGTTAACTCAGACAATCAAGTTTTAATTCGCTGTAATACAATTATCACTCCAAGCGTGCAATTTTTTGCCCAAACTACTGTTTGAAACAAAGAGATGGTTGTGAGGGGGATGGGGAAATGGGGGATGGGGAGAAGAAGTTGTAGAACTTTCTTTAAGATCAGGAATGGCCGCAATTGTCACAATAATCGGGTGGTGCCGTACACTCACCGTCTTATTATTGCCTTAAAAATTAGTCAGTGTACAAGCACCCTACAAAAAAAATGTGCCAGTTGCGTAAGTTCTATTTATATTTATCTTTTGGTACCTGTGAAGGAGACGCTTTGAATAAAGTATTGGTTGAAGAAGGCGTAGTAAGCTGACTCAACCCTAAAGGGATTGAGCTTGCTAAGAACAAACTTAGCGACGTAAGCAGCTCTAAAACTACGGCTTGTTCTAATTCTGGGGGAAAATTAACGAAAAATTGCCGCATCATAAAAATAAATGTGGCATTTACCATATTTCTCAATCGAGCATCACAACATCATGAAAGCGATTATAGTCAACACTACGCCTACCATCCCGGGTTTTAGATAAAATATCCGCAAACCGATGATTCCAAAGAATGTCTGTGGGAATATATGAATGATAAGTGTGGATATTATCAGAAACGGTTTGGTCAATCCCGGTTAAAGTTACTAATATTTCCATCTCTTTTTCCAACATCTCATCTAAGGTTATGTTGTAGAGAGGGCTACTTTCATTTATGGGATGCATAACTGTCCAAGTCAAAAGAAAAAGTGATGAATGATGGCGATATAGTGGTAACTTATAAAATTTTCGCATCAATTCCCCTTCTTGAGTCATTTCGCTGACGACTAAATTGACGTTAACTTGAGCTTCCAAAATCCAGCTTTGACGCTCGTTAGCAACTCGAAACATCAAAGTTGGTACACCATCATGAAGAGTAATGACTGCCACACGACTAAACATGACTCGCGCTTTGGGAAGAGAAAAACGAGCAAATACTAATCCACTCCCCATTGATACTCCCAACAGCCCCAGCAAAGCTTCAATCGCAACTAAAATATTGGCAAAAAGAGTTTTCGGATGCATTGCACCATAGCCAATGGTTGCCATAGTTTGAACGCTAAAAAAAAATGCGTCGGAAAAATTACCTTCACGCATATTTTCTACGCCATCGCCTGCTGTTAAGTACATCAAAGCAAATAAAAGGTTAGTTATTATATAACCCGCACCTACCACAGCAAATAACTTGATCCAGGAGAGAGTTAGTAATGCATGATATAAATCGCCCCAATCAAACTTGGATCCCCCTTTGCGAATTACATTGAAGTTTCCATCAAGGTTAACTATACGAGGTACTGAAATATTTTTTTGACGGCTTTTATTCATTGATTGTTAAATAAAATACAAAAATAAATTACGCTCCCTTACATTATCTAACGCAAAGGAACGCAATTTATAACAACCATCACTGGTTAAATGGATATTTGAGAACTATCTGTGGTAGTATTCGCTTTCTTCATTTAAATCATTTATCATTCCTACCAATTCTTGGGTATGATGACTTTCTTCCTCAATCATATTGCTGACAAACTCTTCTATATCACTATTACTACCTTTGATAGTTTCTAAAAGTATCTGATAATGTCCTAAAGCCTGCTTCTCGTGTGCTAAACTCGCACTCAATATATCTTTTATAGAATAGTTTTCGAGTTCAGAAATAGGTGTAATACGTGGTTGAGGATTTCCATTAATACTTACTAACATTTCTCCTACTTTTTGAGAATGAAATAGTGACTCTTCCGCTTGCTCTTTCAAAAAATCAACTATTTTGTTTTTATTGCTACTATTTACTATCAAAGAGTAAGTTGTGTATCGAACTACTCCTGCTAATTCAAATTCTAAAATTTGTTGCAGTAAGTTAATGGCTTTATCTTGGTTAAATTGCATCATTTTAGTGATAGTTACACCATGAAGAAAGTAATTTCTGAGATAGATATCCAGGCAAATAAAAGCAGCCAGAAGTGACAACAGTTCTAATTAAAGAACAGTTGCACAAAATACTCGCTACTTTGAGACGTTTTTAGTTAAATAAACGCCCGTAACAACAGTTATTTTTGAGTCTGTACATCAGTACTAACTCTATGACGATACACCCTGAATAAATTACTTCTATAACTATATAGAAATATAAAACTAAGAATTACTGATAACTTTTACTGTAATGGCTAACAGTATCTAGCAAATAAGAAACGACATTAATAGGGAACTTTGTCGTCTTCTAACTTGAACGAAGTCTTCAACTTTTTATCAGTATACTTGTTTCAAAACATAAAGTAAGTAATTTTTTAACCACTTAAGCCGTAT
>JBHJJJ010000055.1:0-7455 GCA_050042755.1 Rivularia sp. (in: cyanobacteria) | reverse complement strand
TGATGGCTCCCAATGCTCGCTCTGTAATGTCTGCTCTCAAACGTATGGGTGAGTTAGAAACCGTCGGCATGGTAGCAACCGGACATGGTCCACTTTTATACCATAACGTTGATGAGTTGATCGGACGTTATCGTAATTGGAGTAAAAATAAAGCCAAAGCTGAGAAAACCGTCGGCATTTTCTACGTTTCCAAATATGGTTACAGCAATAAACTTGCTCAAGCAATAGCCGGTGGTGTTTCTAAAACTGAAGTTGCCGTAGAAATGGTAGATTTAAGCGAAGAAGTTGATTTACAAGAATTAAGGGAACAGGTAAGTCGCTGTACTGGAATTGTTGTCGGAATGCCCCCAGCAACAGATGAAAATCTTCAAACTGCTCTGAGTACCATTTTGGGTTCGGTAAATGGTAAACAAGCAGTAGGATAATTTGAAACTGGTGGTGGTGATGATGAACCAATCGATCCGGTGTTAACCAAATTCCGGGAACTAGGTTTAAAACCTGCTTTTGGTGCAATCAAAATTAAAGAAACACCTACCGAAAATACTTATAAGCAGTGTGAAGAAGCGGGAACAGATTTAGGACAATGGTTAACCCGCGATAAAAGCATCAAACAGATCAAGTCTCTTGATGCCGATTTAGATAAAGCTTTAGGAAGATTTAGTGGCGGTTTATATATTATTACCGCTCTACAAGGTGATGTTAAAAGCGCGATGTTGGCATCTTGGGTGAATCAAGCTAGCTTCAAACCCTTAGGATTAACCATTGCAGTAGCTAAGGATAGAGCGATTGAATCTTTGATGCAAGTAGGGGACAAATTCGTTTTAAATATCCTCGAAGAAGGTAATTATCAACCTTTAATGAAACACTTCCTCAAACGTTTCCGCCCTGGTGCCGATCGCTTTGAAGGAGTGAAAACCCAACCAGCCGAAAATGGTGCTCCTATACTTACCGATGCATTGTCCTATGTAGAATGCGAAGTTGCTAGCAGAATGGATGCTGGTGACCATTGGATTGTATACAGCATGGTGTATGCGGGTAAAGTCAGCAAACCCGATTCATTAACCGCCGTACATCACAGAAAAGTTGGAAATCACTATTAATCAGTGAACAGTTAGGAGTGAGGAGTTAGGAATTAATAATAATCTCCCTCTCTCCCCCACGCCACTTGCACATTCAGGGAACCCTGGTGCCTTCTTGGCTCCTCTATCTCTTCTTCACACTCTTCCCCCATGAACATAACAAAACCTCGCGACGTTCAAGTTTACCCCATTGCTACAGATACAACTATTTTGCGATCGCGCAGTTGGACGCGGTTAAGATTTGAGATCGAGTACGCTTTGAGTAAGGGTACTACTGCTAATTCTTATTTAATTCAAGCAGATATTACTGCACTTATCGATCCTCCTGGGGAAACTTTTACCCAAAAATATTTAGATGCCCTGCAGCAAAGATTTGATGTCACCAAGATTGATTACGTAATTATCGGCCACGTTAACCCCAACCGCGCCGAGACTTTAAAGGCTCTATTACAAATTGCTCCCCAAGTCAAATTTGTTTGTTCTAACCCTGGTGCAATTAATTTACGCAAAGCTTTGGAAAATGAAGATTTACCAATTATGGTAATCAAGGGGGAAGAAACCCTCGATTTAGGCTCCGGACATAACTTACAATTTATTCCTACCCCTAATCCCCGTTATCCCGACCATCTTTGTACCTACGATCCCCAAACGGAAATTCTGTACGCTGATAAATTATTCGGCGCACATATCTGTGGCGACCAAGTTTTTGATGAAGGTTGGCAGATATTTATCGAAGATAGACGTTATTATTATGACTGCTTGATGGCTCCCCACGCCCGTCAAGTGGAAACTGCTCTAGATAAGATTGGGGATTTAGCTTTAAGAATGTATGCACCAAATCACGGTCCTTTGGTGCGTTACGGCTTAATTGATTTGACCGAATCTTACCGTAAGTGGAGCAAACAGCAAACAAGTCAAGATAACCGAGTTGCATTAATTTATGCTTCAGCCTACGGGAATACCGCAACATTAGCCCAGGCGATCGCACGGGGAATAACTAAAGCCGGAATAGCTGTAGAATCGATCAATTGCGAAGCTGTTGAACCAGAAGAAATCAAAACAGCAGTAGAAAAAGCATCCGGTTTTGTAATCGGTTCTCCCACTCTCGGCGGTCATGCACCAACACAAATTCAAACGGCTTTAGGTATTATCCTCTCTACCGCTGCTAAAAGTAAACTTGCTGGTGTATTTGGATCCTACGGTTGGAGTGGGGAAGCTGTAGATATCTTGGAAAGCAAGCTTAAAAATGCTGGATATCGTTTTGGTTTCGACCCCATTCGCGTTAAATTTAAACCCGACGATAAGACACTACAAATGTGTGAAGAAGCCGGAGTTGATTTCGCTCAAGCGTTGAAGAAAGCCAAAAAAGTTAAAGCTCCTTCTCAACCTTCCACAAGTGTGGAACAAGCTGTGGGAAGAATTATCGGTTCCCTGTGCGTCGTCACTGCCAAACAAGGCGATATCAAAGGCGCTATGTTAGCCTCTTGGGTTTCCCAAGCTAGCTTTAATCCACCTGGTTTAACCATCGCTGTAGCTAAAGATAGGGCGTTAGAATCCTTGATGCATTCTGGTAGTTCATTTGTTCTTAATGTATTAAAAGAAGGTAATCATTTGGGGTTGATGAAACACTTTCTTAAACCATTTAGTCCTGGTGAAGATAGATTTGCAGGAGTTGAGACTGAGGAAGCAGGGAACGGATCTCCCGCTCTTACTGATTCTTTAGCCTACGTTGAGTGTTCAGTTAATTCACGTATGGAATGCGGCGATCATTGGTTAGTTTACGCCACTGTAGATAACGGTAAAGTGTTGAATAACGAAGGTGTGACGGCTGTGCATTATCGGAAGACGGGAACCCATTATTAAATACCACCGGAGTTAGTTATTTGTAGGTTGGGCTCGCGGCGCACAAACTCAATTTGATTGATAATTGTAATTCAAAGCAAGCGCTGTAACCCAATATAATTTATGGTAAAAATAGGGGAATTTATAAATAATTAAAAGTGAGCTATATTGACGGCTACCCATGTATCAAAATAATTCAAGTCGTAAAATAATGGGTCTCCTCAGCAGTATATAATCACAATCTTAATAGTAATCTTCTGCTTGGAAGAAACCGAGAAACCCGGTTTTTTACCGGGTTTCTCAATAGATCGAATTCTGACAAAGAATACTAAAAATTAAACTCTTTCAACAGTTACATTGAAAGTCAAATCGGCGAAGTTTTTATCGCCTCCACCATAAAAATCCTCGAAACCAAAGCTATTATCTGAAGATTTGAGATGCTCTATTCCGTCTGGGTTGGCATTTGAGAGAGCAAAGTAGGCATTTAATCCACTTCTTCGCCGATTATTGCTTGGGTTTTTACCGATAAACTCTTCTACAGTACCGTTGGCAATTAAGTATGGAGCTAAGAATATTCCTCCACTAACAACTGTCGCGATCGCTCCATCATTTTTATCGAATTCTAATTCAGGAATGCGTTGGTTGAGCGCTGCTGTTTCATATCCTTTTTCTCCAGGTCGAATCAGTTGATTTGTGACTGTATCGACTACAGTACCATCCAAGTCTAATACTTGATAGAAACCTCCTGAATTACGATAAGATCCCGTACTGTTAATATCATCCAAAATCAATGAAACTTGTTCGTCAGTTTTGCCATCCCCATCAAAATCAACGTCACGGAGATTTACTATTCCATTGACGATCGGTTGTGACGACTGAGGCTCGGGATTACTCGCACTTTGCTCCCTCGGAGAATTAGAGTTAGCTTTCAATGCTACTACATCTTTGATGGGAGAAAATTCAATGTAATCAAAGCGAGCTAATTCACCTTTATTACGACTTCCTTGGATTTTAAAGGTGTCGCCAGACTTTAGTTCTACTGATTCTATGGCAATACGACTAGTTTTAGTAGAGGCTTTTGCCCGATTTGCTGGTAAATCTTGGTCAAAAATAAAGCTTGTAGTCTTTCCCCCCACAGTAATTTTGGCTTTAGATTGGCCGTCGTTTTCATCATAGTAACCAACTTTAACTTGATAAGTTCCTGTTTCACCTTCAAATGTACCAATAGCCGAGCCTTTATTCCTGCGATTCTTGAGAGAGATATGCTTGCTTACTCTAGCGCTAGAGTTTTTTACAGTCTCAATTCGATAACCATTCAGAGTCAGCTCCTCGGCTTCATAACGTAAAGGTTCATGATTAATAGGTGCCGAAATTACCTCAGGCTGGGGGTTTCCTGTATTTAGAGGCGACTGAGGAACTGCATTTAATTGCAAATTATCAACAAACTTTGCTCCGGCGATCGCTCTATCTGTACCGTTTTTATTTTGAACAACATTCCCACCGCCATCAGTAACTTTGAAATTAACCGTATTCTCTGTTTGTTTATTACCCGAACGATTATCTGCAAACTCAGACTTGCTGATAGTTAGATTTTTCCCCTGTTGTTTCCCCGCAATCCAGATATTACCTGCTTGAGTACCTGCATAATTATCGATAAACGTTGAGTTGGTAATCCTCGATTTGGCTTGGGTTTTATAATTCAGAACAATTGCTCCACCGATTCCATTTTTTTGAGAATTCGTGATGCGGTTGCTAGAGAAAGTCGAATCTTCAATGGTGACTCCACCTTTAACATCTGTCCATAAACCTCCACCTTGAGATGTAGAAGTGTTATTAGCAATTATGGAATCGCGAATAATTAATGAGGCGGGATTTGCTTTATCTCGATAAGATTGAACGGCTAAACCACCTCCTTTGCGGGCTTTATTATTGACGATTTTGCTGTTCTCAATAATAATCTTGTCTTTGGAATATCCGCTGAGAAAAAAGGCTCCACCATAATCTCCACCGCCTCTATTATTCTCTGCCACAACGTTACGAATCAGGGTTATTCCGCCGAAATTATCAGCTTTCTCTGTTCCGTTGGCTCCATCGGTAAAAATAGCTCCGCTTCCATTTACACCCTCGTTATTTCTAAAAACCGAATCTTCGACTTTGAGTCCAGTTAGTAAGGTGTAAACGGCACCATATTTTCCCTTGTTATTCGTAAAGGTGGTATCGCTAATATTTAAAAAAGCACCTCCACCAACATTGCGCGATCCGTTACTATTATCAACTTTTGCTCTCTCTCCACCTCCATAAGTAGAGATTGCACCTGCACTAAAGCCGTCGTTAGCAACGGAACCGTCATTTCCATCAAAAACACTGTTCTTGATAGTGGCACTCGAACCATAACCGACAAAGATTGCACCACCTCGTTCGCCTACATTATCGATAAAGCGAGAATTCTCTACCGTTAAGGTATTGGAATCTACAAGTTCGATTGCCCCACCTCGTAGAGTCTTGCTGGAATTATCAACTGCTTTACCGTTGGCAAAGGTAAGGTTTCGCAGCACTACATCTGAGTAGTCATAGCTAACACGTAGAATCCGCGTTTTATTTTGACCGCTAATAGTTAAATTAGCCGCATCAGCCCCATCGATGGTAAGACTTTTATCAACTATAAGTTGTTCTTTTAACCGAATAGTCTTGTTTGCAAGGGCTGAATTGAAGCGAATAGTATCCCCAGAATTTGCCTTTAAGATAGCTTCTCTAAGCGTTCCTTTTCCACTGTTTGCGGTGCTAGAAACTGTGATAATTGCCATATTTTCCAATGTTAAATTACATCAACTGGTAGAAGACACTGGTAAATACAATTACAAAAAAGCCACTTCGATGCTAACAGTGTTTATTCAGATTTGCAAACTTAATTTGTATCAATAAAAAAGAGAATGGATAAGTATAATTACTCGATTTGAAAAATAATTAATATAAATATAGTTATTGATATTATAGTCGCTTTAATATTATCAAATCATTGAAAAGTTAATATAGAATATTTTTGAAGTCAATTCTAAATAGTCCTAATTTCGGTTGAAAGTAATGAATATTGGAAAATTAGCTAGTACGATAATTTTAGCAAAATAAAAGTGGAATAATAAAGGAATTAATTTAGTCGCCGATCGACAATACAATTTAACATCATTTGTAAATAAAAAATTGATAAATTGGCTTTTTTCATGCAATACAGATGAATTTATCAGTTTAAATTGGATATTAATAACTAGCGAACGGTTAAGAAGTTTACAGCAATGAAAATAGGTTTGCTCTGATAGGAGTAATTAACTTCTATATCGATAATTTATTTAAAATCGGTACCATTCGGAAATTGTTCGCAACTCAAAGCGTTATATTAAATTGTTTTGCCAATAATATATCTTTTATCTATTGTAATAACAAAGGATCAATACAGCTTGTCGTAACTAGAATTAAATAAAATGTTCAAATCTACTTTTCAAGAATTATTTTGTACTATACAGGACTTACGCAATTGTCACAATGTCGGTTGGTGCGTGACACAGCCTGCATGTTATTACTACGTTCATAATTAGTCAAAGTGTCACAGCACCCTACGAGAAAAATATGCCAGTTGCGTAAGTCCTACTATACATAAGAGACTGCTTAACTTAACCCATCTTCTTCACAACTTTATAATTACGATTTTCCACAATCAAAATCTGCCAATCTGGAGTTATTTGAAGTTGATTTTTTAAAGTTATCTTTAGTTTATAGGCTACATCATCTGATTCTAAATTATAAAAGCGATAATTACGAACAACTCCTAATATATAAAAAGGTACATTTGAAAAGTAATTTACCTTATTTTTAATTAAATAGGCTTCTCTAATTTGGGAAAATTGAGATATTTGCCGATCAAGATTTCTGATTGCAGCTATTTATAAATTATGGTGTAAAAAATCATCTCAATTATATATTAATGAGTGAATAGAGATATTGTTTATTTTTCTTTTCCAGAAAAACAGATTAATTATGAATAACTGCAAAATTTATCTAAACCTCAAAAACAAAACAAATCTATCGCTGTGTAGGTAAAGTAGGATTTTCTTGGTGGTGATTTGTTGTTTTTGGGGTTATCCCGAGTTGTGAAATGGTTTCCGAGTCTTCTGGGTAAATAGATTACTCCCTCCATTCAGGAAATTTATTTTTTGTGATTAAATTGTAAGTAATATTATCACGGGAAGGGAGTAATTATAGAGTAGCCTAACCGCTACTTTTCGATTAATCCAACACCTCAAAATGACAGACTGATATTATGTCTTTACAAAAATGTTCGTCTTTCCAAAGAGTAATTATTTTCCACTCTACGCTGGTTTTCTAAAACTTTTTCTTGCTGTCTTCTCTTTAATTTATCTATTCTGAATTCATCATCATCAGGTTTTGACTCTCTTTTTCTATCATCAAAATCCTTGGGATATTTAGGTAATTCAAATGAACGAATATAGAGAAATAATATTACAAAGGCTATTTGATTCAT
>JBHJJJ010000054.1:0-5199 GCA_050042755.1 Rivularia sp. (in: cyanobacteria) | reverse complement strand
TTAGGTGTGAATTAGTAAAGAAAAGAGTGAGGAGGTAAGAGCAAAATAAAAATAAATTACTGATGTAAAGACGTTGCAGCGCAAAGTCTTTCTATGTTCTAGTAATTTTAATTCTTAATTCTTAATTCGTAACTTAATTTTATTTCCGCAGACATACCTGTGCGTAGCGTCTTCCGGCACATGCCCATGTGAACTCTGTTTCAACTAATTAACGAGCGATGTAAGATAATTCTGCTCATAAGTGGGGATTTTCAAACAGTTGACTAATAGCATCAACATACTGTTGCGGTTTATTCGCGCGTAACGCTCGCAATTCTACATTTGCACCGTCTACAGCCAATCCTTCCAAACCGCGCGAGCTACCGACGACGGGTATACCAGCAGCCATTGCTTCTAAGGTTTTGTTTTTGATTCCGAATCCAGTTCGCATCGAGACTACGCAAACTGTTGATTTGTGCAGGTATTCAGCCATTGAAGGGACTTTGCCGGTGACGTTGACTCCTGGTTTATCCTTGAGTGCTAACACCTCTGCAACAGGGCGAGAGCCTACAATGTCGAAGGTTGTATCGGGGTAATGTTTCTGAATTTGGGGTAATACTTCGTTACAGAAAAAGCATACGGCATCAATATTTGCTAAATTGTCCATCGCGCCGATAAAAACTAAACGGTGTCCTCCTGGATCTTTTGTACGATTGGGAAACATGACTAAATCCACTCCATTGGGGATCACCGTAATTTCACTGAGAGGATTAAAGGAGCGCAGTTGAATTTTATCTTCTTCGGTTGTGGCTACAATTGATGAAAATTTTTGACAATATTTTTTTTCGTAACGACGCAGTAAAGGTAAATTAATTTTATCTCGCAAAGAATTTTCAGATATTTTATTTTCTAACTGATTAAGACAGGTACCGTATAACGAACTGTGAACGTTTACTACAGTACGTATCTTTTGGTGAAAATGGGGACGCACGTAGATTTCATTAACGCTATGTTCGCTAGTAATCACATCGCATTTATCCGCTTCCACATGGCGATCGATCCAGTTTTGCATATCTACCGAGTAGCGATTTAACACGGAGGGCGGGATACCTTGGCGAACAAATTTAGTTAGACGTTGAACTTTTTTCAGTATTCCTCCGGTGGTACCGGAGTCATGAGGGCGATTAAAAAGGACTAGTTCATCGACACAATCTCGTAATCCTGCTATTTCTGTTTCAGTAACACCAGGTTCGGGTTGAGTCACCAAGGTGATGTGATGATTTACTTGTAAATACTTAAGTAAATTAAAAGTTCTCACTTGAGTTCCACCGCGAGTAGGCGGATAAGGAAATGTGGAAGATAGCATTAAGATGTTCATAGGAATTAGTGACGATCTAAATTTAAATAATTGCAGATATGGTCTTTATGATTAGCAATAAATGATTTATAAATTACCGGGGATTTTTACATGTTTATGATTAATACAGATAGTCATTTTTCTTCTAAAGATTATTCATGGAGTTACTATGATATATTTGCTAAATATCAATGTCAACAATTGATATATTTTCAATAATTAATCAATTGTTTTTGAAATAATAAATAGGAAAAAATTATACTTTTTCTGCATAAATTATATTTAATTGAGGACAAATTAAATGAATATCTTATTGATGGGTTATTATGGCTTTCATAATGTTGGTGATGATTTATTTTTACGTCAGTTAATTGACTATTTTGCTAAAAAGCAGGAAGTCAATAAGATATTTGTATTTTGTCGAGAAGATTATTACGAACGCACTACAAGTAAAGTTAGCTTTTTTGCCGCAAATAAATTATCGAAATTAAAAAGACTCTCTATAATTTTACAGAATGACTGCTTGATGTGGGGTGGCGGCACTTTAAATATAAAAGATAAACCTACTAATTTATTAAGGTTACAGTTATTAGCAAAGTGGACTAGGAAGCGTTTCTGCTTTCTTGGTGTAGGTTTAGAAGCTGTGATTTCCGATGAAAAAGATACTAGAAGTAAAGTTTTCAAAAATGCCGATTTACTTTATCTCAGAGACAAACAATCCTACGAATTAGCTTTGCAGAAATTCAAGCCAGTTAAAGCCTGTTGTTTGGGTGGTGATTTAGCATTTTTAGATTTAAATTATTACCAGCCTTATATAAAAGAGAAGAATAATAGCGAAATTAAAAATATTTCTTTCTCTGGAAAGTCTTGGTGGGGTGAAGGAAGAGGCGAATTTTACGGACAACAGTTAATGCAGTTCGTTAATAAATATAATTCAGTCATTCATTTACTACCAGCCCATGTAGGAGAAGAAAGGAACGATAATAAATTTCATCACTTACTCAAAAAATACTTACCCGAGTCTAACTATAAACTGCATTCATGGGAGAAGCCAGTAGAATTTGTTGATATTTTAAGTCAAATGGATTTCCACTTTGGCAACCGTTTGCATTCAATAATATTAGCAGATATTCTTGGCGTACCTAGTGTCGGTATTAGCGGTCTTAATACCAAAATTCAACACTATATTGATAAATCAGAAGTACTTCCAGAGTTAAGATTGTTGGATTTTATGGAACCTATAGAAGTAGATAATATAGAAAAAATATTTAGAGAATATCAAAGACCTGATGAATTTATTTTAAATGAATCTAAGACGGCTAAAGCGGGAGTAGAATTAATTTTTAAAGCTCAATAAATTGGGCATGGGGAATTGGGCATGGGGAATTGGATCTTGTCAATTGGATCTTGAAAGATCAATAGGGAGCAAGATGCTCCCACTACAAACTTTTATTCCTAACTTCTAACTCCTAACTTCTAACTCCTAACTTCTAACTCCTAACTCCTAACTCCTAACTTCTAATTCTTTGATTATGCCAAAAGTTAGTATTTGCATTCCTACATTTAACCGTATTGATTTGTTACCTTTCGCGATTGAAAGCGTACTTCAGCAAACTTATCAAGACTTTGAATTAATTATTTGCGATGATGGTTCTAGCGATGGTACAGCAGAACTAATGTCAAAGTATCAAGATAATCGGATTAAATATATCCGTCATCATCAAAATATTGGTAAAAGTAATAATATGCGTTCTGGTTTTGATGCGGCGACGGGTGATTATTTTATTAAATTTGATGATGACGATCGATTAACGGCGGATTTTATCGGACAAACTTCTGCTATTCTTGATGAATATTCTACTATTAATTTTGTTGGTACCAACCATTGGATAATTGATGCTAATAATGTCCGCGATGAAGCAAAAACTAGAGAAAATTCCCTTCGTTGGGGAAGGAAAGATTTAACGGAAGGGGTGGTAGACAATCTGTTAGAAGTTGTGTTTGTCAACCAAAGTTTTCAAATTGGTTCAACTTTATTTCGCCGTAAAACTTTGGTTGAAGTGGGGTTTATGCAGCCAAATTGGCAAAATTGCGAAGATAACGATTTATTTGTACGATTAGCTTTGGCTGGAAAGAAGGGATATTATTTGCCAAAGTTCTTGATGGAATATAGAGTTCACGCACAACAGCAAGGAATTAATCGCGCAATTCCTTATTTAAGAGATAAGCAGCAGTATTTGCAAAGCTATAAGTTTGATTCTCAGAAGTTAGAGAAAATTCGGTTGCAGCGTTTGCAGGAAACTCAGTTATTGTTAGGTTTGCGGTTAATTGAAACAGGTGAAACTGAGAAAGGAAGAGAGTTGGTTATAGCTGGTAAGTCTTTTTCTACCGCTAAAGCATGGACTGGTTTGGGGTTATCTTTGTTGCCTGTGAGTGTTAGGGGAAAGGCGTTTGATGCTTTGCGGAAGGTAAAAGGGTGATGGGGTGATGGGGAGAATATAAGGGAGCTTTTCGGCTCCCACTACCGCAAATTAGTTAGTAAAAAAGTGGATGCGAGTTGTCCACTTTTAGTCGTTTTATGCCCAATATTATCGCAGCGATACACCAGCTTTGGTTAGGATAAAGAAAGAAACAAACCTACATCCTTCGCAGTCAGGTAGTGCTGACTAATATAAAGGCAAGATTACTTCTATGGATACAAATGAATTAAAGTTTTTACTTAAATTACTAGGGTGCGAAAACTACCGCTCAACCTTGAGTAGCAGTATTTTCAAATCATTTAAAGGTAAAAATACTATTTGTCAAAATTTAGGCGCACGCGATATCATCGATTATTCTCGCGAGGTTGCTGCTGTGAAGATTTTACCTCCAGGGCAGGCTTTGTTAGAACTTGATGCGGCTGAGATTCCTATCGAGCAGAAAGAACTAAAGGTGTTGACAAATGTCAGTAAAGCTTCAGGTAAAGTGGCACCTAGTAAAATCAAGTCTTCGCTGAAAGCTGCTGAAAAAGAAGAGATTTTAAAAAAATTAGGCTCGCGCGGATTGATTGAAACTGAAATCAAACTCAAAAAGACGAAAGCTGAGATTTGGCTAACTGAGCGCGGAATTGAGTTTTTACGAGATGATTATATTCCTAAGAAGGGAAATAATCCTACCTTAAGTTTGGATTTATTAAATAATTATCTGCGCTTTTTACGGAAATCTCTACCTAATAAGTCAGAACAAACTGTTATTTCCCCACCGTCAGTTGATATGAAGATTAGTAATTTTACTGACGAAGATATTTTAGAAACTATCCGGAAATTAGATAAGGAAATAGGTACTGAAAATTATTTACCAATCTTCCATTTGCGGGAAAAATTACAACCTCCATTGTCACGGGATGACTTAGATAAAGCACTTTATCGCTTGCAATCCGATGACAAAATTGATTTGAGTACTTTGCAAGAAGCTAGCGCTTACACTCCCGAACAAATTGATACTGGGATTGTACAAAATGCTGGTGGTCCGTTGTTCTTTATCTCAATTGAATAAGTATAGCAGCTACTAAGCACTATTTTTAATTTCGATTCGCTACTTACACCATAGTTTAAGCATGACATCTATCAACAATATTATTAAACGGGAGGTCAATCCTTTTGATCTCGTAAATTTCAAACCAGGTAACTTTTGGGAAGAAAAGCAGAATTCAAGTGACAGTATTGATTCAATTCATCAAGAGGTAATAAGTGAAATTGAAGGACTTCTCGATTTAGTTATTAGAGATAATCGTAGCCGTAGTTTGTTACTTTTGGGTGACTCTGGTTCTGGTAAAAGCTATTTATTAGGTCGTCTCAAACGTATTCTTAATTCTAAAGCTTTTT
>JBHJJJ010000053.1:0-12965 GCA_050042755.1 Rivularia sp. (in: cyanobacteria) | reverse complement strand
CCGCAAAATAATTTACCCAATAGCAGTGCGAGCATCTTGCTCGCTTGAGACATATAGCGAGCAAGATGCTCGCACTACCCAACTAAATTGAATGTTTATTGTTTTGAAAGTCCCTTTAAAAACTCTTCACTCCTAACTCCTAACTTATAACTCATAACTCCTAACTCCTCACTTTCTTTACCCAAGCGCTTGAGCACCACCCACAACTTCTAAAATTTCTTGGGTAATTGCTGCTTGTCGCGCTTTGTTGTAAGACAAGGAAAGGGTTCTAATCAATTCCGCTGCGTTGTCGCTGGCGCTACTCATTGCTGTCATTCGCGCTGCTAGTTCGCTTGCTGCGGATTCTTGCAATGCTCGCAACAGTTGGTTGCTTAAATATAGTGGCAGTAAAGAATCCAGAATCTGCACTGGATCTTGTTCAAAAATCATGTCGCGAGGGAAAGCACGCATTTCGGTGGTAATTTTCTCTCTCTCTACTTCAAATTCACCACCACGAGTGGTAAGACGGAAGAATTCGTCGTCTGCTGATAAACCTTTGGGAGCTAAGGGAAGTAAGGTTTGTACTACAGGGCGAGAACTAACTAAGGATACGAATTTGGTGTAAACCAATTCGATTCTGTCTACGCTTTCCGATAAGAATAAGGAAAGTAGTTCATCGGCAATTTTAGAAGCTTCCTCTGCGGTAGGAATTTGTTCTAAGCCGGTATATGTAGCGTCAATGGGTTGTTCGCGACGTTGGAAATACTGGGTGGCTTTACGTCCTACTAAGACATATTTGTAATCCAAACCTTCAGATTGTAGTTCTTTGGCGCGATTTTCCGCACGCTTGATTACGTTGGTGTTATAGCCGCCGCACAAACCGCGATCGCCAGAAATTACCAGCAACCCTACTGTCTTCGCTTCTCGCTTTTTCATCAGCGGTAAGTCTACATCTTCAAAGGTAAGACGGCTTTGCAAACCAAATAATACCTGCGCCAAACGATCGGCAAATGGACGGGTAGAAGTTACCTGTTCCTGTGCCCGACGTACTCTTGCTGCTGCAACCAGCCGCATCGCTTCTGTAATTTTCTTGGTATTTTTAACTGATTTTATGCGATCGCGTATTGCTTTTAGATTAGCCATAATTCGATTTTAGATTTTGGATTTTAGATTTTAGATTTTTTTCTAATGTGAATTTACTTTTGTCAGTTAACACTAGAGCTAATAAATACAGTGTTTAACGATATTCATATTTTTTATCCACATCGAAACTTACATGAGATTTTGGATTTTAGATTCAATCCAAAATCCAAAATCCCCAATCCAAAATTGTTAAGCTGTTGCCAAGAAGGTTTTCTTGTATTCGGCAATTGCTTCTTTCAAAGCCTTTTCTTCATCTTCACCAAGTACTTTCTTCTCAGAAATTCCTTGCTTGAATTCAGTTTTGTTGTTCTTCAAGTATTCTTGGAATCCTTCCACAAATTCTGTAATTTTATTAACTTCGATATCGCTTAAATATCCGTTAATACCCGCATACAAAATTGCAACTTGCTCGTATACTGCACGTGGCTGGTTTTGTGGTTGCTTTAAGGTTTCCCGTAAGCGCACGCCTTGAGCCAATTGATCTTGGGTAGCTTTATCTAAGTCAGATGCAAACTGGGAGAATGCTTGTAATTCGTCGAATTGTGCTAATTCTAACTTTAACTTACCAGCAACTTTTTTCATCGCCTTGGTTTGAGCCGCCGAACCCACACGGGATACCGAAATACCGGGGTTAATCGCGGGACGAATACCAGCGTTAAATAAGTCAGAAGATAAGAAAATCTGACCGTCGGTAATTGAAATTACGTTGGTAGGAATATAAGCAGATACGTCACCAGCTTGGGTTTCAATAATTGGTAGTGCGGTCATGCTACCTTTACCAAGCTCGTCGCTGAGTTTAGCAGCACGTTCCAACAAGCGGGAGTGGAGGTAAAATACGTCTCCGGGATATGCTTCACGACCGGGTGGACGACGTAGTAATAAGGACATTTGACGATAAGCTTGAGCTTGCTTGGTTAAATCGTCGTAAATAATTAAGGTTGCTTTACCCTTGTACATAAAGTACTCAGCAATCGCAGCACCAGCATAAGGAGCCAACCACTGTAGAGGTGCGGGGGCAGAAGCGTTTGCTGCAACAACGATGGTGTAATCCAAAGCGCCGTTGTCTTGTAGGGTTTGAACTACGTTAGCAACGGTAGAAGCTTTTTGACCGATAGCTACGTAAACGCAAACTACGTCTTCAGACTTCTGGTTAATAATGGTGTCAATCGCGATCGCAGTTTTACCTGTTTGGCGGTCACCAATAATTAATTCGCGCTGTCCCCGTCCTACAGGAATCATCGCGTCAATAGCGGTAATTCCGGTTTGCATTGGTTCGTGTACGGAACGACGAGCAATGATACCGGGAGCCATAGATTCAATCAAACGACCTTCAGTGGTATTGATATCACCTTTACCGTCGATTGCTTCACCCAAGGCGTTAACAACTCGACCAATCATGGCATCGCCTACGGGCACCTGAGCAATTTTACCAGTAGCTGTAACGCTGCTACCTTCTTGAATTTGGCGACCATCACCCATCAATACCGCACCAACGTTGTCTTCTTCCAAGTTAAGAGCAACGCCTGTGGTACCATCTTCAAATTCCAACAACTCACCCGCCATAGCTTTTTCCAAGCCATAGATACGAGCGATACCGTCACCTACTTGTAATACAGTACCAACATTCTCTACTTTAACTTGTTGGTCGTATCCCTCGATTTGCTGTTGGATAATGTTACTAATTTCGTCCGGTCTGATGCTAATTGCCATTTTTTTATCTTCTTTCTTAGGGATTGAAAAGAAACTGTAAGTTATGAGTTATGAGTTGTAAATTATGAGTTATGAATTTTAAGTTATGAGTTATGAGTTATGAGTTATGAATTTTAAATCAAAAGTTACGAGCCAAATATCTTATCTCCTAACTTTTTACTCTTGACTTAATTCCTAACTCCTCACTCCTAACTCCTCACTCCTAACTCCTCACTCCTCACTCCTAACTTTATTTAACCGTTATTCAAGCGCAAAGATAAGCGACGTAACTGACCTCGTAAACTAGAGTCAACTACTTGAGAACCAACTTTAATAATTACGCCACCAATAATATAGCTATCAATCTTACTATTTAACTCAACTTGCTGGGCATTAGTCATTGATTTGACTTTTTCTTTGATTGTCTGCTGCTGTTCGTCAGTGAGGGGAACGGCAGAAATCACTTCCGCTAATACTATTTGATTTAATTGCCGCAACAGCGCTAAATATTCCTGGGCTATGCCCTCGACTAATATAATTCGCCGTCTATCTACCAACAGCATTAAAAAGTTGCGGAACATCGGATTGGTGTCCGAACTCAGTATCTTGTTAACTACACCTTTTTTGTCTTCGACACTGATGAACGGATTGGCAAAAAAGTTTCGCAGTGCTTCGCTTTCTTCTAGCAAGCTCAACAAAGAGCGTACATCAGAGTCAAATTTATCTTCAACGTTATTTGACTGTGCTACAGACATCAACGCCTCAGCGTAAGGACGGGATATTCCAGCGGTTGCTATATTACTTGTCATGCTTAACTCCCTAACTGCGCGATGCTGCGGTCAACTAATGTATGCTGAGCATCGTCGGCAATTCCACCACGGAGTTGCGACTCTACTTTCTCCAAAGCCTGGGCGACTACGCGCTGTCGCAGTTGGCTAATGGCTTTTTCTCTTTCTGTATCTAAGTCTGCTGCTGCTGTCTGCTTCATTCTTTCCACATCAACAGCTGCTTGTGCGAGTATTGCTTCTTTAGCTTTACCAGCATTTTCTTGTGCTGCTTGCTTAATTCTTTCCGCTTCTGCTTGAGCTTGAGCTAATTTTTGTTGTTGATCTGCCAAGGCGCTTGCTGCATCTTGGGCACGTTTTTCAGCATTTTTGATCGAGGCTTCTATTTTCTCGCGGCGTTCTTGTAGAGTGCTACCCAGAACTTTCCGTCCAAATACTAACAGCACTACGATAATAATTGCCAGGTTAACCAGGTTAGTATCTAAAACATTGGTATTAAGAGCAAAACCCTCATTACCTGCTTCTTCTACTAACTCACTTCCGACGGCGCTGGCTTCCGCCATCAATATTAAAAAAGTCCCCATGTTATCTCATCCACTACTGCGCTGCCTTCAGCTTAAAAAATTACGGTGCCGTATAAATCGACCATCTATAAATCTAAATCTCTCTATAACCTTTAGGACTAGTAGTAATTTACTTTTATTTATAATTCGTAATTAATCTATTTTTATTTGAAGCAGTTTTATCTATAGAAAAATATTTTTTACTCTTACTTTTCTATCTTTAACTGACCCTGCCAATTTTGGATTTTGGATTTTGGATTTTAGATTAATATACAAACCCTTAGCAATTTTCAAATCAATGTTATTTTTATAAAATTAATTGAAAATCGACAAGGCTCTTCTTTCAAGAATAAGATAATCCAAAATCGTAAATCTAAAATCTATCATTGAATTGACCCTTTACTTACCATATGGGGTAATAATTACGAATTACAAAGTAGTAATTACTGAATTAGAGCCAAACTGCCCGAAACAAACTTTCCCCATCCATTCAGTTAAAGTTTGCTAGCGTTGTGCTGCTAAATCTGCTCCTAAAAGCTTTTCTAATATTTGGCGAGAGAGACCATCAACTTCTTGTTCCAAAGAAGCAAAGGCTTGCTGTTTTTGCTGCTCAATTTCTTGAGATGCTTGTTCTCTTTGTGCTTGCGCTTCTTTCTGTACTGCTGCAATCTTTTCGGAAGCAATTTTGTCCGCTTCCGCTTGAGCATCAGCAATAACTGTTTGTGCTTGTCTTCTTGCGCCTGCTAATTCTTCCTCGTATTGCTGCGCTAATTTTTCCGCTTTCGTTAAGCGTTCTTTTGCTTCCAATTGATTGTTACGAACATACTCGTTCCTTTCATCAATTGCTTTGCCTAAAGGCTTATAAAAAATTGCGTTCAGAATTAACGCTAAAAGTAGAAACTGAATCGCCATCAAAGGTAGAGTTGCATCTATATCAAATAGACCTCCCTCTTTAGCAACCTCTTCTACAGCTAATAGGGTTATCTGCATCATATTGCTTGCTCCAATTATTACTCGCCCGTTCTGAGCCTGAAAACCAATATTTAAGTTATGAGTTATGAGTTATGAGTTATGAATTATAAATTAACTCCTAATTTCTAACCCATTTACAGACACTTTATGCAGAGCGTCTATATAACTCTTAACTCCTAACTCCTAACTCCGCGAGCTCTCTTCTCAGTACTCAGTACTTAACTATGAGAAGGGGTTCGCAAATAACAGCACCAAGGATACCACTAGACCATAGATGGTTAGCGCTTCCGTGAATGCCAAACTCAACAGCAAAGTACCGCGAATTTTACCTTCTGCTTCTGGCTGACGAGCAATACCTTCTACAGCTTGACCAGCAGCGTTACCTTGACCGATGCCAGGTCCGATTGCAGCTAAACCAACTGCTAGAGCAGCAGCTAATACGGAAGCAGCAGCGATTAATGGATCCATGATTATTTTCCTTAGTTTACTTAATGGAATTGGTTTTTAGTTTGAAATTTGTTAGTTGCTAATTGCTAGTTGTTTATTGTTAGTTGTCAGCCATCAATTATTCATTAATCTATGGACAACAAAAGTACAAAACTATCACTAACTACTAACCGCGATTATGGGGGGTTTTAATGTTCCCCATGCTCTTCTGCACCGTGGTGGTCTTCTAACGCTTCTCCAATGTAAGCAGCCGCCAAGGTAGCAAAAATTAGTGCCTGAATAGCGCTGGTAAATAAACCCAAAGCCATTACAGGTAGTGGCACAAATAAAGGTACCAGTAAGACTAATACTCCCACAACCAGTTCATCAGCCAAAATATTACCGAACAAACGGAAGCTTAGGGAAAGAGGCTTGGTAAAATCTTCAATTATCTTGAAGGGCAACATGAACGATACCGGCTGAACGTAGTTGCCAAAGTACCCTAAACCCTTCTTGCTGAATCCAGCGTAAAAGTACGCTAATGATGTCAACAATGCTAAGGCAATAGTTGTGTTGATGTCACTAGTCGGAGCGGTTAGTTCGCCTTCTGGTAACTCAATCAACTTGAAAGGAACAAGTGCCCCAGACCAATTTGACACAAAAATGAACAAAAACAACGTGCCTACAAATGGCACCCAAGGGCGATATTCTTTCTCGCCAATCTGGTTTTTAGCCAAATCTCTGATGAATTCGAGGGCAAACTCCATTAAGTTCTGTATACCACTCGGAATCCGCTTTATATTACTGCTTGCTAAAATGGAAACTAGCACTAACACGGCAATTACAAACCAGGAGGTCAGAAAAACTTGTCCGTGTAATTTTAAGTTCCCAATTTCCCAGTACAGATGTTTTCCTACTTCCAATTCTGCAAGAGTCACAGAATTGAAAGCATTCAGAAAATCTACCATTTTCTTGACCTAATCTACGTTTCGACTATATTAACTGGAGAACAGCTTGTTTATTGTTACCCAGTCGTATGCTAGTCAGAATTGAATGCCACACGTATTACGTAGATTATCAGCGTTGCTTTATAGGTTAAAAAGCCCAAAAATATAGGCAAGATTTGCAGTTGGTTCCACTTTCCTGCTAGTAGAATCAACAACACTATTAAAGCCAACCGAGTCTTACTCAGCTGTTGCTTTTCTCTACCCAAGCGCTCAACATCTTTTGCTAACATCCTCAGATAATTTAAACCCGCACATCCTCCAATTAAATAATTTAGAGCAACATTTAAGGAATAAAATATCCAAACAGAAACAAAAATAATTCCCGTTAAAGCAAGAGTTATAACTAACATCTCTTGATAGAGTTTGTAGAAATCTTGCATGGAATTTTCCGGTTCTGCGTCCTCAAAACCAGGTTGAGCATTTTCTACTGTCGAAGGCGCGGATTCAATCGTTTCGTCTGACAAGCTCACAGGACTTGAAACCAGTACAAAAGTTGGATGTTGACTGCAAATCCAGTCAGTTGAATCATATCACGGTTGGGTAACATTACTTTAGAAAAAAACAATAAACTTCTTGTTAGCACCGGGCATCATTCAACTAGCTGCGCACTTTAATTTTTCAACTCATTAACAAACATAAACAACGTTAGCTCAAAAATCTCGTAATTAAAATTACAGTAATACACGGATGACAAACCCCAGATAAATATGTTCAACCTGTGCTATCGATTTTGACATTCTTGGAGAGAAGACGATAGCTGGTAAAAAAAACTCTTATCCAGGATTTTATCCTCGAATCGCGAGGGTTGTCATGAGCGATATTAGCATTTAGTCGAGGTTTAACTGTTATCGGTTAACAGTCAGGCATAGATTATTGAGCATGGGGCATGGGGCATCATGTATTGTGAATTTAACATTTGACCTGCTAACTCTGGTAGTACTAACCACTAACTCCGAGTTCCCAACCACTAGGGCCTGTTTTCAAACCCCAACAGTTCTCAGGCTAAAGCCTGGAGCTACAGCTACAAAGCCCTTTTTGGGCTAATAACCCAGGTTTTTCATAGTCCGCTGCCACGGCGGACTTTGTAGGTATAGTCTCACCCTTATAGGGTGAGGAGTACTTTGAAAACACGCCTTAACTCCCAACTCCCAACTCCGCGAGCTCCGCGAGCTCCCAACCACTAACTCCCAACCACTAACCACTAACCACTAACAACTAAGCATAATCAATTGCTGTTTCTGAAGTTCTTTAACTTTTTCTAAGTCAAACTGAACTTTGCTCAAAATATCTCCTACAGTTGAGTTCCCATCGCAGGCTTCCATGAATTCTATCTGTTTTTCTGACAAGCTCACTAGTTGATAGTCGTGGTTAAATATACGTTCAGCCGGGAATCCACTGAGGCAAGGGTTTAATTCTGGGATTGCTTTAAGGAGTTGATTCTCGTCACACCAATCCACTTTATTTAAAGGTGGACGACTCAGAAAAAACTCGTAATGACTAATATCTGGATCTAATAATTCTATCAGCCGATAAATTTGTCGTTCTCCCAAGGTTTCTGCTCTTTCGATTAAGGAAGGTGCTTTTCCTAAAAGTCTTTCTAAATTCCAGTAACCGGGATTGGAAAAACCAACGAAATCTAAACCGGAAGCATCAATCAACTCAAACAAAGTTTCGATATTATAATCAATTTCTTGGGGATGAACGTACATATCGGCAAAATTTTCATCGCGCTGATTCTCTAAAGCCCAACGTTCTTTTTCTCGTTTGACTATTCGGTTGTTTTCTGGTAGTGAATCAAAAATTTTTCTACCCACATCAACACCTTCGCGATAATCGCCGCGTTTATCACCTTGGAGTAGAGCGATGGCCTGTTGCATTAAGCTAATCTCCCAGCGCCCTAATTCAGCATAAACAAAGATGTGCATTAAGCCACCAGGTGCTAACTTTTTCGCTAATGCTTGAATACCGCGAATCGGGTCTGGTGTATGATGTAAAACGCCGACGCAGTTGATTAAATCAAATTCTCCGGGTAATTGTTCGGCATCAAACAAACTCAGGTGATGAAATTCAACGCGGTTTGCACCAGAGCGTTGACAGCGTTCTTTTGCAACATTTAAGGCTCCTTCGCTTAAATCAATTCCCACAACTGTTGCTTGGGGGTTGAGGTGAACTAAGTACTCAGTTCCTACTCCCGTACCGCAACCAGCATCTAAAATCCTTACATCTTCGGTTTGAGGTTTTACTCCCGTACAAAAATTGTAAGCAGATACCCACTTCCACCGCCAGTTATAACCTGGTGGTGGTTCATCAAGTAAGGGTTCCGGAGGAAAGGGATAAGTATTGTAGAGGTTGGCTACAGCATTACTGACGGTTTTTAAATCGGACATATTAAATATTTGAGAATGAGCTTAGCATTATTGAGTGTATCGAATAGCTGTGGCATTTTTATTATTTTCCCATTAGTTTCTGATATTTGGCTTTTGTTATAGTCTTTGTTTTTATTTTTACATCGTCTACTCCACAAAGCGCTCATCTTAGGAGCTTTTATGGAAACATTTTCAACTAGAGCCGGAGTCAGAGTTTCCTGTGTAATTTTACTTATAAGTTTAGAAATTAACTTCGTTGCTGACAAGGTTAAAATAACAAATTAATTAAAATAAACAACAGTATTTTTACTCAATAATATTGCAAAAAATGTTTGATTATTACTGTATGTTTGGGAATTTTTGTTCGGGGTATTTTTACATATAAATACGGGTATTCTCCAATTTCTTTAACTCTCATAAAGACTAATATAGTGTAGTTTGAGCTAATACTATTAAAGAAAAGAAATATGAGTTCAATAAACACAGGAAAAATTTTGATTGTAGAAGACGATATTAATGTTAGAGAAAATATTTTAGATTTACTAGATGCCGAAAATTTTCATGCAGTGGCAGCCCAAAATGGTTGTATAGGTTTGGAATTAGCGAATAAAGAAATTCCTGATTTAATTATTTGTGATGTAATGATGCCAGAATTGGATGGCTACGGTGTCTTAAATGCATTGCGTCGAAATCCTGTTACTGCAACCATACCTTTTGTTTTTCTAACTGCCAAGTCCGATCGACTTGATTTCCGTGAAGGAATGAGATTAGGTGCAGATGATTATCTGACAAAGCCTTTTACAAAAGATGAATTGTTGGAAACTATTAAATGTCGATTAGAAAAACAATTTATTATTAATCAAAATAGTCAACATGAGTTACGCGAACTACGACGGAGTATTGCTTTTTCACTACCTCATGAGATACGAACGCCGTTAAGTGGAATCCTAGGTTTTTCACAGTTACTCATGAAAAAACATGAGACTATAGAGAAACAAGAAATATATCACATGGCAGAAAATATCAAAAAATCTGCTAATCGTCTATTTGATTTTACTCAGAAGTTTTTACTATATGCACAACTTGAATCTATCGCAACAGATTCAGAAAAAATAAAATTTATACAATCGGATATCAGTTATTTTATTGTAGATTCATTCACTTTATTAATTAAGGAAAGAGCTACAAATTTAAGAAGAGAGACTGATGTTAAAATATCTTTTGATTCCCAATGTAAAGTGAAAATAGCAACAAATAGACTTTACTCAATTATCGAAGAACTTATTGATAACTGTTTAAAATTTTCTGAACCAAATACAAGTATTTTTGTCAGCAGTTTTGTAAAAAATAATTATTTGATTCTCTCTTTTACCAATTATGGAAGAGGCATGAGTGCTTCAGAAATTCACAATGTAGGAGCCTATAAACAATTTAATCGCCATATTTACGAACAACAAGGCTCTGGCTTAGGTTTAATTATCGTTAAACGTTTAGCACAATTGCATAAAGGTAGCTTGGAAATTCAAAGTACCCCAGGAGATAAAACTATCGTGCAAGTAAAGTTACCATGTCTATAGTTTATGATGAAAGTTATAAGTAAGTGGATCAAATTAAATATAAAACCTCACCCTGCCGTATCGCTCCCTCTCCTTAGTAAGAAGAGGGATTGAGGATGAGGTTTTACCTTATATTTAATTCGCCTACCTACTTATATGGAAACCCGTCAAGAAGAAAGCAATAACTAAATGATAGATTATGGTTTATCAGGTAAAGTTGCTCTAATAACTGGTGTTAGTCGAAATATTGGAATTGGTGCAGCTATTTCCCATTATTTGGCAGTATCAGGTGCAAATATCAATTATCAACTATCAACTATCGACTATCAATTATCAACTTTCAACTACCGAATTCCTTCTTTCACTAATTTTCAGAACAATTTCCTCATGCTTGGAACGAGTAATTGGATAGAAAGAAGCTAATACCAAACCTATAATTAACATTAAAGTCGGTATCGGACCAATTATCAACCGAATAGTCCATAATACAGAATCAGGCTGTATGGGAGGTATTTCTGATGCAACTGTGGGTATCAATCCTGCCCAATCTAATGTTTTACCTACTAAAAATAATGCTCCTGCAACACCAAATTTTTGCAGTTGAACTACAAATCCATAAAAAATTCCTTCTCGACGTTGTCCAGTATTTAATTCATCTAAATCTACTACATCTGGTAACATTGACCAAGGTACAAGATAAGCAACAGAAATACCAATTCCTGCTATAATTGCTAAGATATACATTAGTGTAACTTGTCCTGGTTGGAGAAAGAAAAACCCGGCTTGAGCAATGATTGTTGCAGGTATACCCATGCAATAAATAGCTCTTTTACCAAATCTTTGTCCCATTGCACTCCAGAAAAACATCATGATTAATGCTGTTCCCTGTACTGCTAAAGCCATTTGGGTAAAGTGAGATTTGGTTAATTTCATCCAGTCTATGACGAAATAAGGTAGAATTGCCGCCGTTACTTGCACGCCTAACCAAGAACAAAGATAAATCCCAATTACGCAGAGAAATGGTTTATTACTTAAAGCTATTTTGAATTGTTTAAAAATTGGTTCTGGAGGCTGGCGTTGGATTTGATCGCGTTTATTTTGCATGAATTTGTAGCGTTTATAAGTTCCCCAAACACACAGATAAACAGCTAAAATCGACAGCAAAGCACTGATAACTCCTAAATATAAATAACTTTGAGGTGGTTCTACAATACTTAAAATAATTTGAGCTAAAATGAGAGCAAAAATACTTCCACCAATTGCAAAAGAAGATTTAAAGCTAATTAAATTAGTGCGTTCGTTATAACCTTGAGTTAGTTCGGCTGCTAATGTGGAAAAAGGAACCAGAACAGAACTAACAGAGGCATAATAAATAATAGAAATAATACTATAGTAGAAAAATAGTTGCCATTGGTTTCTTGTTGGTGGAATAACCCAATATAGGAAAAAAGATATCCCCAAAGGAATCGCGCCAAGAAGCATCCAAGGGTAACGTCTACCCAGTGGAGATCGAGTTTTATCGCTCAACCAGCCAATTAAAGGATCGTTGAATGCATCCCAGGCTTTACCGACTAATACAAGGCTTCCAGCTAAACTGGGATTTAATCCGGCAACATTGGCAAAGAAATATAGCGCGAAAAATACCAAAATGTTGTTGGGAATAGCTCCTCCCAACTCTCCAACGCCATAAGCTAATTTTGTTTTAAAATTCAGTTTTTCTGTCTGAGAATTAAAATCAATGGGTGATGAAGAGTTATTCATGGTGGGAAAATTGCAGTAAAATCTGCTTTTTTCCCGCATATTATCTTAGATTTTGTTTGTAGTAAAGTCATTAGAACACTTTAATTTTAGATAGCCTTAATATTCCCCAGTGTCTGGTAAACAATAATTAAAAAATTTTGGTTCCGATTAAATTGCCATTGCACCCTTCATAACTGTTTCCCCTACAGGTAAATCAAAACCATCTTTCGGTTCCACACTGACAAAAACTTCGGTGGTATTTCCCCATTTATTCAAAGGTATTTTCAGTAAAACTTTGCCTTGAGAATCTGGATTAAATTTCGCGCATTTGACTTTTTTACCATCAACAAAAGCCCACAACCGATAAATTTTTTCTTCTGGTAAGTCGGGCAGATTTTTTAACGTTAATACAGCAGCTTCAGAGTTAGGTGCAATTACCAAACTACCGGAAGAAGAAATATCGGGAGTAATGCTTTTAAGTGCGAGTAAGCGGTTATCTGGTTGTTTAAGTATAGATAAAGCCTCTTGATAGCGGGATAATTCTTGCTGAGTCTTCGATAATTCTGCTTCTAAACGATAATTAAATAAATCAGCCTCAGCTGTTGCAAGCTTCTGATGCAACCGATAATTAAACAATCCCAAACTAGTAATTAATCCCGCTGCTGTTAGAATTGCTATTTTGAACCAGGTTTTGGGAAAAGAGGAAGAAGGAAAGGAGACAGGGGGAGTAGAAGAGATG
>JBHJJJ010000052.1:0-24328 GCA_050042755.1 Rivularia sp. (in: cyanobacteria) | reverse complement strand
CCTCCTCCCCCCCCGTCGCCTCCCCCTTCCCATCGTGCTCCCCGCCTCCCTCCACAAATGCCAGACATAATTCTTTTGCTTCTGCTTCGCCGATACTGTTGCGACAAGTTACTGAAAGAATACAAGTTGGACGACAAGTTGTAGGATATCTACGGGTGAGTCATCCTTGGTTTGAAGTGACAAGACCTAGTCGTGAGTTAATTGTTGAGTTGGCTTTCGGTATTTGTTTAATGTTAGTTTCTGTTGCAGCTAGCGGGTGGTTTCTTTCGGGTAAAGCAATGCAACCGGTGCGAGAATCTTATCAACGCCTCAAGCAGTTTACCGCCGATGCTTCCCACGAGCTCAGAAGCCCAATTGCATTAATCCAAACTAATGTACAAGTTGCTTTAGATGAGTTGGAAGTATCCCAAGCTCAAGGCACGAATGTTGAAGATTATCAACAACAGTTGAAGGTAGTAGAAAGATTAACCCAGCGTCTTGGTAAGTTAGTCAATGATTTGCTATTTCTGGCACGTCAGGATAGCGGGATTAGCGCCTACGATTTTTCTTCTTGTCCTTTAGATGCTTTGCTAATGGAAGTGGTTGAAGAACAACGACTGCTTGCTGCAGAAAAAAAGATTACTCTTTCGTTAAGCTTGGTTGATTCTCACCAAACCCAAAACAATCCGGAATTACTTGATGATTGGTTTACTTTTATGGGTAATTGGGAACAATTAGTACGTTTATTTACTAATTTGATTAGTAATGCTTTACGCTACACCCAAGAAAGTGGCTTCGTTTCAGTTGAATTAGCACGTCTAGAAATTGCAAATGGGAAAGCGCTACGAGTGAAAGTAAGCGATAACGGTATTGGTATTCCATCTGAAGCGATACCACGCTTATTCGATCGTTTTTACCGAGTAGACCCAGCACGCAGCCATACAACAGGAAATACTTTTACTGAAAATACTGCTGGATCTGGTTTAGGGCTAGCTATCTGTCGAGCGATTATCGAAAATCATCATGGATTTGTACAAGTTGAAAGCACTGTTGGCAAAGGAACGACAGTTACTGTCAATTTTCCAATTATTTTAGAGTCTTAATTATTTGCGATATACCGAAGGCATAACATTTCGTGTATCCCATGTTTCGGATGATATAGGAATCCTAATTGAAAATTGAGAGAGATAGGTACCCTTTAATCTCCTATAACCCTTTTGCCTCTTGCCTTTTGCCTCTTGCCTACCTACACAAATAAGTTCAAAAATCAAATCGGATTCCTATAGATGACAAGTTGTTTCTAGCGGCAGATTTAAATGAGCAACTGTAACTAATAATCTAGTTAGTGAAGCTTGAATTCTAAAAATAGTCATTAAGTTACTAGCAATTTAATCATAGAAAGTAAAGCCTACGTAACATATTTTATAAACTTAGGCTGTTTTTTCATGTCAATTAATAATTCTAACTGTTTAATTTATTGTCGTAGATATACAAGTTGCTAGCTGACGGGCACCCATAGGAATTTTTTATTCTAAAAAATTATTATGGAAACCATTGACTTTTAATGAAAATTAATTCAGCTTGATTTGAATGGAAAATTGATTATAGGAGGGCTAAATGCCTATTAATTTAAGAGAAGATGTTGCTTATATTATACTCAAAAAAATTAAAAATAGCGGTCAGGGAATGCATGAAGTCGGCTTTAATGAAACTGACTTTACTGGTCGAGGATTAACAGAAACTGACTTTTTAGGTCATTTAGATTATCTGAATCAAAAGCAATATATTAATGCTAAATTTTCGGGTAATGCATACGCGAAACAGGAAGATGTTCCTAGTGTAGTTAATCCAGATCAAGTTGACGCTAGAGTTGCAAATACTTTCGGTGCCGAAGATGGTCCTCTTCCTCATATAATTAAATTTGAAGAAGCAAAGTTAACTGAAAAAGGACAAAAGTTACTAGAAAAAATGGATAAAAACCCTCCCAAAGAATTAGAAAAAGGCCCAGCTACCCCCATAGCTACCAAGGATATGCCCTTCTTAGAAAAGGTAATGATTAAGGGCAATTTAAACGATATTTTCGACGCTAGAGACATTAGTGAAGTTGTATTCCGCACCATGCGCGATATGATGTCTACTGAAGCATCCGAACGAGTTTCTCAAGAATTGCACCAACCTGCAGAACCTACCCAGGATAAAAGTTTGCAAAATGAAATCGCCGATTTATGGAAAGACACGAACCCGATTGTGGCTTTTTTAAGTAAAGTTCGTCCACCTCTAAAAATTGAATCTGACACTTTCTTATTCCGCATTCGTCAAGAAGGTGGTTTACAACAAGGTGCGGATGAACAAATGGTAGTTAAAGCCGTATTTTCTGCGACTAAAGACGAATTATCTCAAGAACGAATCAAGGAAATTCAAGAGTTTTTACCCGATACAGTTCGTCAGTTGTGGCAACAAGCTTAATCCACCAAAATGTAGAGACGTAGCATTGCTACGTCTTTTAATTATTTCATTTAAAACTAAAACTTTATAGGGGAACATCCCAATTTTAGAAAATATATCTACAAGTTTAAATTTGTAGGGATACTCGCCTTTATAGCACTTAGTTAAGCTTAGACCACTCTCTTATCCGTCTTTTAAAGCTCTTCCATTCGTTATAAACTTCCTTAAACAAATCATCTTTTGAAGCATAGTATTCTAACAATTCTTGTGTTTTTGTTTGAGTTGCTTGAAGTATTTGAGGACTTAATTTACTCAATGTAATGGCTCCGTATTTTCTCGTGCGTAGTTCTTCAAGTTTTTCGCTATTCTTTCGATCGTATTCCGTTAATATTTCAGTATAAGTTTGAAGACAAACAGCCTTAAATACTTCTTGGTAGTAGGGTGGCAAATCATCCCAAGCGTCTTTATTAACCAGCATATCAAATGTTGTACTTGGCTCCCACCAACCAGGATAATAGTAATACTTGGCTCCTGCTTCGTGAAGTCCTAATGAAAAATCATCATACAAGCCAACCCATTCGGCAGCTTGAATTCTTCCTGTTTTAAGAGCTTCTGTAATATTGTTCGCCGGTATTGCACCACCGTGTAAATCTCTATCTAACTTGACATTAAAGTAGTCTCTTAAGACTTCTCCTCCCTATCCAGGAATACGCATAGTTATTCCATTAAGATCTTCTACTTTTCTAATCTCTTTTTTAAACCATCCTCCCATTTGCGCTCCAGTAGCTGCTGCAGGAAATGGAATTACATTTAATCCTAGTTCCGATCTTTGATAAATCTCTTGAATAAAAGTTAATTTGTCTTTTGGACGCTTTTTATAAAGAAGCCAAGCTGTTTGCTCTTGAGGGGTTAAGCCATGAGGAATGGAGCTACCAAAAAGTAAAACTTTGTATTTATTATTATTATAGTAAATGCCACTGAAACCACATTGTACTTCTGTCCCATTACTAACCTTTCTTAATATTTCCTCTGTTAGTATATTTTGATTATATAACTCAATTTTAAAGCGACCACGTGTAATTTGCTCAATCCGTTGGCGAATAATTTCTGGAGCTTTGAAAAGGATAAGTTGGTTAGAATTCGTGTCCCAAAAGTTAGCCATTTTCCACCTAACATTTGGCATTTGCATATACTCGCTAGCCAATCCAATACCCATTGCTCCTGCCGAGCCTAGAGCAGCCCAATAGAGGAAGTTTCTCCGGTTTATAGGTAATGAAAAGAATGATTTTGAGTTATTCTTTTTTTTCTGATTCTGCCTATCTAATTCTGTTTGTGTTGCGACTATGACTGCAAGCCCCTTAAACATTCCAGCAGCAGTTTCTATATCTTCAGAATAGTCTTCTGGCGGATCGTTTGCACCTATTTTATTTGCTGCGTTTTTGAGGAGATTAGATAGCTCATTTATCTTTTTTTTCTCATATACATCATCAAGAATCTTTGGCAATTCTTCAGCATATATTTTAAGCTCTTCTACTTGAGTACGAGGTATTTGCTCGTTATTAAGTACCTCAGCACTATCTCGAAAACATTGCTCTATCTTATAAAAGAACTTTTCAATTTTTTGACGCTTTTCATCTTTCGCTTGCTTTAAACTATCGGTAACTTCAAATAGCTTTTTGACAACTTCAAGCAATTCCCTCAACATGTTTGTGTTAAATTATGCTTTTTTTTCAGCATTACACAAAATAACCACATCAAAACGATATCCAGATTACAATTGCCTAAGTATTTTTCTCTAATGCCTTTACTCAGCAGATTAAATACTGAAAAAAAAGTTCGGAATGAGGAGTTAGGAACGATCGATAACCAGTTAAAATTCTACCTACCCATTTCCTCATCCCAAACAAACTATTTTTTCAACATTTGAGTAACTCTCGAGCGCAATAACACTTCCTTTCTACTGTCTTCAAGGGTTCCCGCTAAGATAATTGCTCTATCGTAAAAGTTACGTGCAGTAGAATAATTACCAAGCTTCTCATATAATCGAGCATAGGATTCAAAAGATTTTAATTCTTCACGCGGGTTTAGTAAATATTTTGCTATTTCTAGACGCTTTTCTAATAAATCAAAAGCACGATTGTACCGTCCTACTGAACTATGAGCAGCTACTAACCCATCGATTGCTCGTAATTGATTCAGATTATCTCGTGCTACTTTGGCAAGTCTTAATGCTGTTCCATAAGTACCAATTGTATCCTGATAACTACCAACTACCGTGTAGGCTTCACCTAAATTATTTAAGGTATTTGCTTCACCAATGGGATCGTCAGTTTTTCGTCGGTAATTCAAAGCATTCTTATAAAACTTAACCGCTTTATTGTAATCTCCTAATCTTGCTGCTGCTAAACCTAAATTACTTAATGACAGTCCGTAACCTTCAGTACTGTTGATGTTTCTAGCTATTTTTAAGCCTTGCTCAAAGGTTTGAGAAGCGGTTTTAAATTCGCCTTTTTGTAGCAGTAAAGTACCGATATTATTTAAAGCAAAAACCTGACTTTGAAAATCTTTGGTATCCCGGGCGATCGCCAAACTTCTGCGAATTGCATTTTCGGCTTTTTTATACTGCTTTAACTGCACGTAACTTTTACCTAAAAATTCATAGGTTAAACCAAGTGCATTTAAATCGCCGATTGAATGATAAATTTCTAATGCCTGCAATAAAGACTCAATTGCTTTGTCGGGGTCTCCCTCAATATTTTGTCTTTCACCCAAACGTAACAAAGTATCTGCTTTATCTCTCGACTGAAGCAAGACTTTTTTGTTTATCCTGGGATGATGTAATTGTTCGGTAATATCGGTAGCGGTTGCAGCTACGGGACTCAACAATAAAGTAAATAATAAAACGCAACAAGCATTATAGGATAATGATGGTTGAAATTTGGCTCCTGCTAGTAGGTTCCACTGTTTCATATTAATTCCCTGTAAAAAATGGGTTTTAAGTAAAAGGATTTACAACAGATTTTTTACCAGCATCATTCCAGAAAAACTAGTATTTTCACGCAGGTGCAGGTTGGAGAAAATTTTCACCCAAATATATAGCACGGATATCCGCCGGTAATTTTTCTTCTAGCATACGATAACCTTGTTGGAGAAAATTTGCTACTTCGCTTGGAGAAATACCTTCTCCCTCAGCTTGTAAATAGGCAGCAATTCTTGTTTCACTCCAGTGGAAAGTTTGAGCCATTAAGACCATCAATCTTAACATGGGTGGTAATTGGTCAAGTGCTTGTTCTGCGTAACACCACAGCGGTGGAGAAGTTGTTTTTAGGGAATAGTGAATGCTTTCGGTAGGTGGTAACTCCGTTTCATTAATACAGTAAGCAGTCATGTTAATCAGCCAGTTTTGTAGAGTCAATGCTGGTGAATTAGGATCTCCACTTTCTAAATTTACTCCCCCTACTTGATAATAAATATGTCGCCAAGTCATAGCAAACAAATAGTCCGCTTGTACTGGCGATCGCGCTGAATGCATTATTAAGGTGTAGACGATTGGACTATATCGGCAAAAAATGGCGGTAAAGTACCTTCCAGCATCTGGATGCTTTGCAAATAAAGTTATTAGTTCTTCATCGCTGTGATGAAACAGTGATTTGACTAAGGGATGATTGGATTCTGGGAAATGAGGAATTTGCACAGTCTTTTTCAGTCTATCTTGCTAGAATTATCTAAGAAATGTATATTTTTCGTTAATCGCATAATATCTTGGTGTTGATATATTTATCACTAACAGCTCGATTAAATGTTTCCATAAACCCGAAATATGAGTATTTATCTAAGCCCTAGTTAAACCATTACCTCGTCAAAACAACTTTCTTATATATTTATTAATTTGTTCATGGTCATACCAGTTAACGTAACACCCTACTTGTTTACTCCGAACACTTTAGGTTCTTTTTTGCCTTTGGATAGCTTATTCTCCACTCAGGGCATTATGGTGATGCTACTAGCTGCTTATGCTGGTGCAATGTGGATGTTTCTCACCAGCGCTCCAAAAGTACATACTGTTATGGTGTCGGATTTGGAAATTGCCCGGGATTTGTATGAAGGGCTGTTGGATTTACCAGCTGCGGAAGTACCTTTGCACTATTATTACAATTATGAACAAACAATAGGCGCAACGGGAATCGATCCCATGTATTTAGGTAGCAGCCCTACTTATCCCAGCAGAATGTCTAATGCTACTGAAGGACTTTGGTATCAACTTAAGAAAAATACTCAGTTGCACGTGATTACTGGGGCTAGCTTAGGTAACAAAAATCAACAGCGTCACGTATGCTTCGACCGTGACTGTCTCGAAATGATTTTACTACGAGTCGAAACACGCGGTTTAAAATTTAAGATTCGCAACCGTAAGCCGTTAAATTTTCTGCTCAAAGATTATGAAGGGCGCATTGTAGAAATGGCGGAAGTCGCAAACTGAATTAAGCTTGCGGAGTTGGGAGTTAGGAGTTAGGAGTTGCGAGTTAGGAGTTGGGAGTTAGGAGTTAGGAGTTGGGAGTTAGGAATTAAATATTTAAAACTCTTGATTCTAAACTCCCAACCTATGTTAATTCTTGCAACTTGTAAATAAATACCGTTATCTCAAAAAAGAATATTTTGGTGTCTTGCGCTCTGCCACATCACACCTTACAACTGGGTTTCTAATTTCTCGCGAATCATTAAAAAATGGTCACAAAATTATCTATACAAATGATAACCATGTAGAGACGTTGATTTTACACCCCGTCTCTACATTATTTATATATATCGCTGTTAAACAGTATTACTGACTCATTTTAAAAATTCTTTCCAACCTCTTAACTAATTGTTCTGCTAAATCTAATAAATCAACCGTATCATTATCATCGCCAAAACTACGATTAATCTCTTCAAAACTTGCACTTTCCACTAACACAGTTTTGATCGCGAATACTAGATTTTCTTCTTCAGAAAGCCTGAGACAATCTTCTAATTGAGTGGCAATTTCTTGCAATGACTTACCTTGTAACTGCTTTCTGACGCTTACAGCAACCCAATCATCACTTTCCAAAAAAGTAGTCACAGATTCTACAAAATTGGTTTGGATAGTCTCATCTTCATCCCATTTTTCCAACCAATCTCCATCTACATCTTCAGCATACAAATATGCTGCTTCGAGTCCATATCTAACTATGTCATTTTGTAATTTTTGAGCCGCTTCTACAGATTTTATAAACTCATCTAATCTCTTTTGACAGTCGGTTGACATTTCTTTAACCATTATGACTCAAAGTATTAAGAAATATATATTAGAACTTACGCAACTGGTACATTTGTTTGTAGGGTGCTTGTACACTGACTGATTTTTAACCTAATAATAAGGGTTGTGGTGTCACGCACCAGCAGGATATTGTGACAATTGCGTAAATCCTATATATGAACAAACTTAACTAAAAACTAAATGTTAAATAAATACCTATTTCAAGGTTGTCGCTGTTATACAGCGTTACATTAACTATTCTTTCCACAAAATCAGTTACACCAGGATTGTAACTTAATAGTAATCCTTTATCTATCTTCCAAAAACGCAACGTGGATTCCCAATTGTTAGATTTATCTTGAAAAAATTCTTCACTTAAGCTAGTAAGTTGAACGCAAAGAGATTTATCATACCTACTACTTACAATTATATCGGTTGCCATTGAGAGGTCAGCGATGTATCTTTTTACAACAGTACCTCCACGACGTTGAATATTATTTACAACAGATGCAATGAGCTCGGCATCTTCTCCAGAGAATTCGCCAGACATTAGCTTTTGTCTCCAAATATAAAATTTAGAGTCATTTTCGCTGAGCCATTTAGGGAACAAGTAGCTGTACCAAAATTTCAAACTCGGTTTAAGGGCATTAAAAGCTGCTTGCTGTTCTTCGTAGGTAGGTAAAGACTTGACTCTGAGCCAAGCTTCAGCATCTCTAATTACTTGTTCTAAAAATAAAATTACGAATTTTTTTGCAGTTAACGAACCAGGTTTTAAGTCTTTTACCCAACGGTTTATTTCATCTAATCTTCTTGCCAAATTTGGGTCTACTATAGATGCTTCTCTTATAAGAGATTTTAACCTATTTTTGATATCTTTTGCTTGCAAAAAATGATATCCCTCGTATCCTAAAATTTAGTTCTGGATTTTCGATTATCTTTGATTATATATAAAGTAAAAAGGGTGCGTTAGGCAACAGCATAACGCACCTTAACTATTATTCCGTAGTATTTTCGTTGGCAGATTTTTCTGGTTTGAGTAGGGGAAAGGCTATAACATCCCGAATACTTGCTGAATCAGTCAATAACATGACTAATCTATCAATACCGATACCCAAGCCACCTGTAGGAGGCATACCATACTCTAAAGCTGTAAGGAAGTCTTCATCAACACCTTGGGCTTCTAAATCGCCAGCCGCTTTTCTGGCTGCTTGTTCTTCTAAACGTTGACGTTGGTCTATAGGATCGGTAAGCTCGGAGAAGCTATTAGCAGTTTCTCTTCCTACCATATATAATTCAAATCGTTCTACTTCACCGGGTTTAGAACGATGAGGTTTGGCTAAAGGCGAAATTTCAACAGGGAAATCAGTTACAAATGTAGGCTGAATCAGATTTTCTTCTACTTTTTGTTCAAAGGCTTCATTAAGAAGTTTACCCATATTTGGGCAATCATCTATACCTTCGATACCGGCATTTTTACAGGCAACTTTGGCTTGTTCTAAACTTTGAAAAGAATTGAAATCACAACCCGAATATTCTTTTACTAAATCGTGCATTGTGACTCGCCGCCAAGGAGGAGTTAAATCAATATCAGTTCCTTGGTAATTAATTTTCAGCGTGCCGATAACTTCTTGGGCAACGGTAGTAATAATACCTTCGGTGAGCGCCATCATATCGTTATAATCGGCGTAAGCTTGGTAAAGTTCAATGGTGGTAAATTCCGGATTGTGACGGGTAGAAATGCCCTCATTGCGGAAAATTCGTCCTAATTCAAAAACTTTTTCAAACCCACCCACAATTAAGCGCTTCAAATGAAGTTCGGTAGCAATGCGTAAATACAACTGCATTTCCAGCGTATTGTGGTAAGTGATAAACGGACGTGCATCCGCACCCCCAGCTTCACCTTGCATTACCGGAGTTTCAATTTCAATAAATCCCCGCTCGTCTAAATAGCGGCGAATACCAGCAGTAATCAAAGCGCGACGGCGAAAAGTTTGTCGCACTTCCGGGTTTACCATCAAGTCAACATAACGCTGACGATAACGTTTAGTAATATCAGTCAACCCATGCCATTTGTCGGGTAAAGGCAACAAGGATTTAGTTAAGACACTATATTCTTTAACATAAACCGATAATTCGCCCTTTTCAGTACGTTTAATAGTTCCTTTAGCTCCCAGAATATCTCCGATATCCGTAAGCTGTTTCAAATTTTTGAAAGCCGAGGCATCCATATCCGCCATACTTTCAGAAATACGCTTCTTCTCCAAATAAAGCTGAATAGTGCCAGTTTCATCCTGCAAAGTGAAAAACGCCAACTTACCCATGACACGACGTGTCATAACTCTTCCGGCGATGGCTACTTCAAAATCAGCTTCTTCACCGTTGGCTAAATCGGCAAATTTTTCTTGTAAATCTAGGGCGTGGTGAGTTACTTCCCAACTATAAGCGTAGGGATTCATCCCTTGCTGTCTTAACTGTTGTACTTTCTCTAGCCTCGTGGCACGGATATCTTCTTCCGACATGGTTGACGAACTTTTTCAGGGCAAGATTTAATTATAGTTCCATGCCCGCATTGTACATTGAGAATATTGACGGGTATCCATGAGGTTCTCCCAAACGTTTAAAATTATGAGGGATTCTTGGCTCCATAAAACTCCTTCAAACTAACGCGAGTAGCGAAAAGACTCCTAGTGCGAAAGATTTTCAAGTACTTGCACGCGGAGTCGATAGAAAACAATTAATTTACGGCTCTTTAATCCCTTCACCAGTTGGTATTGTTTATTTTCCCATTACACCCGAAGAGCCAGCAGAGAATTTAACTCCTTAATTTAGTATTGGAAAATATCTTGAGAAAGGCTTTTCACTATTTATGAAGGCACCCAGAACGGTCAACCTTCGTTATCTTAAGTCTAAACCAATTGACGCGAAAGTTTTTATATTTAAGCTGCTATCCTAAGCCTGTTGTGGGTAAAGTTACTTGGTTACCCCAATAAGAATATAGTATTTTGTATATCTTTAAAATCGGGAGTAATTCAGTAATAATTTCATAACTTATGCCTCAAAAGTATGCAAGCTAAGTTACAAATAGAAGTGATTTCGATGGAAAACAAAAAGCAATTAATCAGATGCATTGAGTTTGTTTCAGAGGAACTTGACGCTGATGCTTTTCTATATAGTGCTGAAATTACAGATTTAAATGCCGACCGATTAATCAACGAAATCAAACAAACATCACCAAAAAGAGATAATGTAGTCTTAATTATGACTACTTATGGTGGCGATCCAGATGCAGCTTTTAGAATAGCCCGTTATATCAAAAGAAAATATAATAAGTTTACTTTATTTGTATTTGGTTACTGTAAAAGTGCCGGGACTTTATTAGCATTAGGAGCGGATGAAATTGTTATTTCCGATTTTGGTGAATTAGGTCCCCTTGATGTCCAAGTGACCAAAGATGATGACTTTAGAAGTGAATCTGTACTAGACATCCAACAGGCTATGACAGTAATTGGCTCTCAAGCTTTTGAAATGTTTGAGAGTTATTTATTAAATTTAATTTCTGGGACTCAAGCGCTGATCACAACTAAGACAGCAGCAGATATAGCTAGTTCTATGGCTGTCAATTTATTGTCCCCAATTCCCAGTCAAATTGACCCCTTAAGATTGGGTGAAATGAATAGATTGATGAATATTGCTTTAGCCTACGGTCAAAGATTAAAACCGGAAGGTATTGATATCATCAAAAATTTGATTTATGACTATCCTTCTCATAGTTTTGTGATCGACTATGAAGAAGCAAAAAAATTATTCGATTGCGTGAGAGAACCTGACGATTTAGAGTTAGAGTTGGAAGAAATGATATTGCCTTTAGTACGCAAACCCTCTTCCAATGAAATAATATTGAATTTAGAGAAATTAAACGATAACAATGAAGAAAATTCAGACAGAAATAACCAAATTAGGGAAAGAGTTTCGGAAGAATCAGTTTCTACAGACGATGGAAAGGATGAAGCGATTGAAGGAAATGTCTTACCCTTTGATAAAAAGCAGTAACTTAAATAATTTTGAAGATCACCCAAAAACAATATTTAAGATTGTACAAAAATAGTTGGGTAATAGTATAAAAAGAATAAAGCCGGCGTAAATGTTTAGGTAGACAAACCGGCTTTACCATAAATGTAGCGGTTTGCGGTGACGGGAACACATTCAAAATTATTCTTCTAAAAAATTTTGAATGGGAACCCTGTGAGTTATTTACTACCTTTAATGTGATTAATTTCTTGTTGTAATTCTGCTATTTTTTGCCGTAATTTATTAACTTCGTCGTCTTCGTTGGCTTGGGGTTTCACATCAACTGCACCGGATGCAGGTTGTTTTTGATAATTTCCTTGTTTAATTTCCCGATATTCTAGCGATACAGCCCATTTTCTAATAAAGTGTAGGCGCTCAACAGGAAAAGGATGACTAAGCATTACGCCTTGAGCGCCGTTATAAATTAAAAATTTATACACTTGATTGAGCCCGTCTTCGTCAAGTGCTTGATAATTATCCGACTGACGAATAAATTCTTGTAAACTACATTCATTCGCATATTTATTGCTACCGCCAGAAATTTTCATCATCGAAGACATAACCGTATCCAGGTTATCTGTAACTAGTAATGCAGCGCGGTCGGCAGATAACTCCGCTTTGCGTCGCCATTCAAAAAAGGCATAAATCAAGCCGCTGTTAACTATGTTACCAATACCAAAAGTTAATTCCCCGACAATAGATACGGCATTCATCACCCACATCGCCATTTGAATTAAAATAGTATGACCACATTTAATGTGCCCCAACTCGTGGGCTAACACAGATCTGATTTCGCTTTCGTTAAGCAAATCCAAAATTCCGGTGTTGATGACGATGTAAGGGTGCTCTTGTCCCAAAGCGTAACTATTTGCAACGGGATTTTGTTCAACAAATAGTTTGGGTTCTGGATAAATATCCAAATCCCTCACGCATTCCCGAAATATCTGATAAATAGTGGAATATTGGCGCGGCCCAACTTCAATGGTGTTGCCCATTAGATAAACTAATTGTGGACGTTCGTAGACAAATTCCACAAATTTACGGGTAATAAAATCAAACCCTGGTAAACCTCTTAGGGTTTCTTCGGCTTGGCTGTCCAAAGGATGTCTAAAAGCTTCGCTGGAAATTCCTTTATAAGTTGGCATTATGCTCGGGGTAATTAGTTATTTGTTCTTTTATAGGGGAGTCTTCAAATTGCAATTTTGATGGATGGTGTATCCGATCCAACCCTTGGTTAGATAATTTGTAATTATCAATTAAGCAGTACTTAACAAGTGTTTAATCGTTTGTAGTGTAACAACTAGATACTAAATACCGCTGCCCTAAAACTGACAACATAATATAAAGGGAGATAAGAACTGTTTAAAACTCAATTTTTCCAACTCACTATGTATGGGATTCAAAGCGCGTGATTGAAGCAGAAGTTCATATATCACTACATAACTTCCTGCGTACGCAGGCGGGTTTTCCTTCTTGGCCACATCATTTGACGATGGCACGGCTTGTAGCACGCGCCTTGAGAGTAGGGCGCAGCGCCTTAATTCAAGTGGGGGCTGCTTGTGGTTATCAAGGACAGTATCGTACTAGTTTTGTTGCATCGGCTTTAATGTGGCATGGGGCTGTAATTATTGTCGCGACTCAAGCAGTACAGCAGCGTCTGTTACAAGTAGAAATTCCTAGACTACAAAAGTGGCTTAAGGTAAATAAACCCATAATAGTAGGCGATACTTTACCAGCCGGTGATTTCGCAGGAATAGTGATCGTGTCTCCGAGTGCATGGTTGAAAGCACAGTTGAGTGAAACTAATGGTTTTCCTCCAGATATCCCCACGATTATTGACGGTGTAGACGATTTGGAAGATTGGATACGAGAACAGCTTACCATCAGTATTGAACCCCCGGATTGGGAACAGTTAATGCTGGCTTGTCCATCCAAAGCTGAAGAAATTCGTACTCATCGGGTACATTTAACGCGGGAACTTTTTCAGCATCCTGCAAATCCCTACGAATGTTATCTAATATCAGAAGTAGAAGAAGAAATTTTATGCCGCCTTTATTCAAGTTTGGATTTAAATAGTCTGCCGGATGCTAGGAAAAAGTTTTGGCAATTATTCCACAACAGGCATGAAACTTTCTCCCCTGGGAAATATAAGCATTCTATTCCTTTACTTTGGGCTACTATTAGTCGCCGTCAAGGTTTATTTTCTTTACATTGCGCCCCAATTGAATTAGCAAAAATTCTCTCACCGATTTGGGAGCGGCAACCTGTGGTATTTATTGGTTCTGCAATAGATACGAATACTGAAGCTACATTGTTTCGCCAAGGTTTGGGATTGGGCGATTTGACTTGTTTGAAATTCTCTTCGGATAATCAAACTCAAGCTATTCAACTTTACATACCCAACAAATTACCCCTACCTAATACCCCAGAATTTAAACCTGTTTTTATTCATCAAGTTCGTACTCTGGTGTGTTTGAGCGCAACATCACCAGGTTTAACCGTAATTCTAGTGGGAGATGTACCCCTAAAGTCTCAGCTGGGAGCAATTTTGGCTTCTGAATTTGGTTCGCGGGTGCAAGTAGACAAAACTTGTTTGGATGAAAATGGTATTCTAATCTGCGGTTGGGAATTTTGGCGCGAACATCAAAAAGTTTTACCTTCTCCCCAAATGTTAGTCATTGCCACTTTACCCCTACCATCTTTGGAACACCCTTTAGTTGCTGGTAGAGTTGCTTACTACAAGCGTTCTCATCAAGATTGGTTTCGTTTATATTTATTGCCTACAGCTTTAAATGAATTACAGCGGGCTGTAGCCCCAGCAAGAGATTCGAGGGTTGTAGTCGCTTTACTCGATAGTCGAGTAATTCATCGCAGTTATGGCGCTCAAGTTCTCGCAGCCTTAAGCCCCCTTGCACGAATTAATTATTTAGATCCAAGTTTATTTTCTAGCGATAAGGAAGAATCTTAATGGTTATCATACAATCGCCCCCGTAGGGCTATACCAATTATCAATTGCCACAGGCTTTGGGGAGGTACGCATCAATCTAGTCACTTATCGTTCATTGACAATTGACAATTGATTAGCTTAATAAGCTAAATTTTCTAAAGTTTCTCTTAAATACCTCTGTACTTGCTCATCTAAACTCATTTCTTCGATTTGCGTATTCTGTTGCACTCGCTCTAGCTGCCAGCGTTGAAAACCAGAACTGATTGCAATTGCCTGCTTCAAATTGTTCCAAATGTTGGTATCGCCTTTTAAGTCGCTATTGCTTTTGAGTGTGAAACTATTCATTATTATTTAATCCTCCGTTAAACTATTTTAATTGGTGATTTTTTTTATTTATGTTGAAGTACTTACGCCCCTTCCGTAGTTTAATATACTCATTTTACCCATTAGAGCAAATATACATAATTGCTGCCAAGTATTTTTAAAGCTTTTTTTCCCAGGATATAAGGAAACTAGCTTTAGATAAAAATACGCTTTTATTCAATACTTTTTTAAAGTAGTAGTTAATTTACGTAAATTTCTGTTGCTGTTGTTACTAAAAAAAATATTTTTTTTACAGAACATATACGGTGATTAATTTAATTATTCTTAAATTGTGCATTTTAAAATTTCAGTACCCTCACGTTAAATCCTCTTTTATTGCCTCACTACCCCACTAAACTGGACTTAACCGTATTTTATTTGAAATTTTGCTTCTTCGATGACCTTTTATCCTTCCTAGAATACAAAATATGTAGAGAAAAAAGCTTTTGGCCATTATCTCTACATATATGAAAGCAGATAATTTTGTTATGGTTTGAGAACTTTTATAGGCTAAGGCAACCAGGGGATTTAAGTACCTAAGCTGCCTAGCTTGACAATTGTAATTCTGCTTTTGTCTAATCACTATCTTGCCATTGAAAGAGTGCGACGTTTAGTCACCATTTGATATCCTTCAATGATGTCGCCTTCTTCCCAACTATTGAATTTATCAACGCCGATACCACATTCATAACCGGAGTTGACTTCACGCACGTCTTCTTTCATCCGCTTGAGTGAATCAAGGGCACCCTCGAATATCACTTTATTGCTGCGATGTACTCGGACTTTGCAGTTACGGAGCAGCTTGCCAGACTGAATGTAGCAACCCGCAACAGAACCTTTTCCGACTGTGAAGACGGCACGTACTTCTGCTTGACCTAAAGGTTCTTCTACCAATTCTGGCTCTAATAGACCTTCTAATGCGCCTTGAATGTCTTCTAAGAGTTTGTAGATGATGTTGTATTCTCGTACATCTACACCGGCTTCGTCTGCTGCTTGTCTTGCACCACTGGCAAATGTGGTATTAAAGCCGATAATTACGGCACCACTGGCTGCTGCAAGGTCAATATCTGTTTCGGTAATCTCTCCGGGAGCAGATAATAACAAGCGAATGTGTACTTCGTTTTGCGGAATTTGTTTGAGGGAGCCCAAAATAGCTTCGAGAGAACCCTGCACGTCTGCTTTTAAGATCAAGTTGAGTTCTTTGAGCTCGCCTTCTTGTGCTTGTGCCGAAATACTTGTCAAAGTTACCCGTCCTCCCTGCATTAAGCGGGATTGACGTATTACCTCGGCTCTTTCGTTCGCTAGGGCGCGTGCTTCTTTTTCGTTCTTGAAAACTTCAAATTCATCCCCTGCTGCCGGTACGTCATTTAAGCCCAATACCTCTACCGCAAAGGAAGGACTCGCAATTTCTACGCGATCGCCTCTGTCATCAACCATTGCCCGGACTTTTCCGAAGACGGAACCGGCTACCAGGATATCTCCTACGTGTAAAGTTCCGTTCTGAATTAGCAAGGTTGCAACTGCACCTTTTGCTTTATCCAAATGAGCTTCTATGACTGTTCCTTTAGCAGATCGATCTGGGTTTGCTTGAAGCTCTTCAATTTCTGAAACCAGCACAATCATTTCTAAGAGCGTGTCTAGGTTTTCTGCTTTAATGGCGCTGACGGGAACCATAATTGTCTCGCCACCCCATTCTGCTGCTGTCAAACCATATTGAATTAGTTCTTGTTTTACCCTATCTGGCTGTGCCGCTTCTTTATCAATTTTGTTGATTGCGACAATAATCGGCACTCCCGCTGCTTGAGCGTGACTAATTGCTTCTATTGTCTGGGGACGAACGCCATCATCTGCAGCCACTACTAATATGGCAATATCTGTAACCCGCGCTCCCCTCGCCCGCATGGCGGTGAATGCTTCGTGACCGGGAGTATCTAGAAATACAATTTGGTGCTGCTTACTATCATGTTCTACTTCTACGTGGTAAGCACCGATGTGCTGAGTTATACCTCCAGCTTCTCCAGAAGCCACTTTACTTTGACGAATGGAGTCGAGTAGGGTTGTTTTACCGTGGTCTACGTGACCCATAATTGTGACTACAGGTGGACGACGATGGAGAGAATCCATGTCTTCCAAGTCCAGCATCTCCGTAACTTTACGAGCTTCTGCTTCCGGCTCTGGAGTATCTACTAGTACTTCTAATTCCTCCGCCACCATGATGACTGTTGAGGTGTCAAGGCTTTGAGTAATACTTACTGCTATACCCTTGACGAACAAGATTTTGACAATTTCCGTGTCGGGCATTGCCAAAGCATCTGCCAATTCTTGCACGGTCATTGGACCGCTAACCGTTAATATTTCGGGACGCTGGCGCTTAGGCTCTGTTTCTGTATTGCCACCGGTTCCGCCGCGCCGACGATTTTGGTCGCGAGATCCAGACTTTCTGACTTTGCTAGGTGCAGCAGGGGCGGGTGCCGTTGCGGGCTTGGCGCTTTTTGGTTTAGGAGGACGGACTATAGCATTGCTAATTGCCGTTTCCATGCTCGCAGCAGCTTCGTCTTCATCAAGCAGGTCCACATCAAAATCGTCTTCAACCATTGGTTTCAGACGCTTATTCTTAGCAACTTTAGCAACTTTGGCTGCTTCTTTTACTTCATCGATAGCTTCTTCTTGCTTAGAGCGCTTTTTCTGACCTCTAGGTAAACGAGGCGGTGTTGGACGCTTGAGTTCGACTACTTCCTCAACGACAATATCATCATCTTTCTCATCCTCGTCAGTTGAGGGGCTAATTGCCGGTTTTGCTGCTGGTCTTACTGGCGGTTTAAGTGGAGCCGATACACTCGGAGGTGCACTTGAGGTTGGGCGTACTTGCTTCCTTGGACGTTGCACATCATCCGAACTACCACCAGGTGATGCTTTTTTCGGCTTTTGTGGTTTTTCTGTTTTGGAAGGTGCAGTGGTCGGACGTGCCGTTTTTGACACTGGTACGACGTTTGACTGTTCTGCTTTATCCGCAGTTGGCTTATTCTTTTGTCGTTTTGATTGGTCGCGTTCGCGCTTGAGAATTGGTTTTTCGGTGACGCGATTATCCGAACCGGAGTTTGATTTTGCTGCCACAGGTCTAGTTGGTGGGGCAGTCAGTTCAGGTTGAGTTGGTCTTTCCGGTTTAGATTTGGGTGAAATTAATTTTTCTTGTTTGCTCAAAGCAGTTTTATCTAATTCTGAGGGGGAGGTGGATGCTAATTGATCCGTATTTGCAACGGATACAGAGTTGTTTTCTTTTTGAGGCTGATTTTCTGAGATAAGTGCAGTTGGTGAAGAAGGTTCCATTGACGAGACAGGAGAACTAAAAGGTCGGAGAGGCGCAGGAGACAATTCGGCGCTCTCTTGGTTTTCTGAATTATTTAATGGTGGCTTTGGTTTGCTACGAATTTGCAATATTTGTGGTTTATTTGGTGCAGAAGAATGGTTGCCAGAACCTTTATGGTTATTTGTACCATGCTCTTTGGTCAATGCTAAATTAGCCGTTATTTTTTCGGCTTGCGAACGAATACGTTCTGCATCTGATTCTGCGATCGTGCTGCTATGGCTTTTGACCGCAATATTGAGCTGGTCGCAAATTGCTAATAGCTCTTTGTTTTCCAAATTCAATTCCTTTGATAATTCGTAAATTCTAACTTTGCCGTTGTTCATCCACTCTTCCCCTATAATTTACAGTTTTAACGGATGGTTGCCAGATGCAGCGACATCTCCATCCTTGGGTTACTGTGTAACGATTGCCATTTTCAATTTGAAAAAGGTTCTCCTTCTTAGGAAAGAGAGATGTTTTGCAAGGATTGCTGGCATCTCCACCAGGCAATAATAATTAACGCCGGACTGCGCCCAAGCGTTATCAATTGCCGATATTTAATTGTTTGTTTTCTTGATCTTGAATGTGGGTCTAACACATGAAAGGCTGTAATGACTAAGTTTTGCAACTGCTCATTATCATATAACATAACCATGTGTCAATACTCTTTTATAATTGTGGCACTAACCTTCTTTACTAAAAGATAATTTAATCAATGGCACTATCGGACATAGTCTTTGAGTACTATTGTTCTAAAAATTACCTCCTGTCTCATAACTTTTGGACAAAGCCTATGACAGGTTATTACTTTGAGATAAGCGCTGCCACAATGTTGTATACAGTGTTTCTGGCACTGATGCACGCAACGCTCGTCCCAGTCGATTTTTTTTATGAGCAACTTGTAGGCAACTCGGATTTGGACAGATATAGGCAGAACGCCCCATGCCCTCATATAATTGTACCTTTCCTGAAGGAAACACGCGGACAATCCGCCAAAAATCCTCTTTTATACTCACTTTTCGACAACTAATACAACGCCTCCAATTCGGTTTCATTTTAACTGACTATTAGATTTTAATTATTGTACGATCGATGCTATTAATAAATTGTTTGATTCTCAGACTCAAATTCTGACTCAGTTTGCTCGAATGAAGTTTGATTCTCTTCTGAATTAACTTGTTGTTGATTTCAAAGTTCTAAATTGTCAGATTGCAGTTTCTGGACATCAAGTTCTTCAAGTTCTTCAAGTTCTTTTAATTCTTCTAATTCTTCTAATTCTTCAAGTTCTGCTGCGTGTTGTGCCCTTGCAGCGGCAAATTTTGTATCTTCTGCAACGAAATCATACTTAACTTTGTCTTTGATATCTATTTTCCAGCCTGTAAGTCTAGCAGCTAAACGAACATTTTGTCCTTCTTTACCAATTGCTAAACTTAATTGATCTTCGGCTACAAGTACGTGAGTTTGTCTGGTTTCTGGGTCCATAAGCCGAACATCATCAACTCGTGCCGGACTTAAGGCATTGGCGATATAAGTTGCTGGATCTGGAGACCAACGAATCACGTCAATTTTTTCGCCGCGTAATTCATTCACGACTACTTGAATCCGAGAACCCCGCGCTCCAATACAAGCACCAACTGGATCGACATCTCGGTCTAAAGTATCTACTGCTATTTTTGTTCTTGGTCCCACATAAGAAGATGGAGGATTAGCTTCCCGTGCAACGGCAACAATTCTTACAACCTCATCTTCAATTTCTGGTACTTCGTTGGCAAAAAGATATACGACTAAACCAGCATCGGCTCTGGAAACTAGTAATTGCGGTCCTCGTTGTTGACCCCGCGATACTTTTTTTAGATACACTCTAAAAGTAGCACCAATGCGGTAATTATCGTTGGGTAGTTGTTCGCGTTTGGGTAATTCCGCTTCTACTTCTGGCTGACCAAAACCACTGGTAACAGCCATAATTACCGATTGTCTTTCAAACCGCAGCACTCTTGCTTGCAATACTGTTGCTTCTAAATCTTGGAATTCTTCTTGAATTAATTGTCGCTGCTGGTCGCGCAGTTTTTGCGATAATACTTGCTTGGTTTGCATCGCCGCCATGCGACCAAATTCTTTTTTGTCGGGAGTTACGTCTACAACTACTTCCTGCCCTACTAGTTGCGCTGCATCATCACCCCTCAATTCTTCGACTTCTTTAATAACCTCAATAAGAGCAATATGATGGTCGGAGTTTGTAACTTCTTCAACTATAGTTTTTGTAGAAACAACGCGAAATCCTTCATCTTCGATATCAAGTTCTACTTCAAAATTTTCAAAGTAATCTTCATCAAACTGTCTGCGATCTAAATTTTGGGCGCGACGATAACGTTCGTAACCTTTAAGCAGCGCTTCTCTAATTGCTGACTGTACTGCAAGACGCGGCAAATTTCGCTCCCTACTTATACTTTCAATCAATTCTTTTAATCCAAGTAATTTAAGCATTGACATATATTGTTCTCCTTTAAAAAATTGCTACCGGAAACACCGGAATTAAAGACGATAAATAGGTGTGTCTTGAAAAGTCGATCGTGGGGGAGACCACGCTGGCTCCCCAAGACGGCACTTTTCGCCTTTTACAAAACGGCCGTCTTGACCGAAAGCAATGGTTAATTCTTGGTTTGAGGACCAATATAACCATGTTTATGCTCTTCGGAGTAGCAAAAAACCGCTCTTGTTCACCTAGACAAAAAGCAGTCCTGGTTAGATAACGTCTCCCTACTTAATCCCGTTCTTCATCTAACTGCACGGTGGTAATATTTGAACGGGGAATTTCGATGACACGACCCTTTTTGTTTAAGTAAACGCTTTTTTCGTCCCGACGAACCAGTTTACCATTCCACTCAGAACGTCCTTGATGTGGAGAAGAAGTACAAACCTTAATGGGAAACCCTTTAAAAGAGATAAATTCCCGGTCGGGCTGCAATTGCTGAGAAATTCCGTGACTAGAGACTTCCAATACATAAGCATCCCTAATCATTGATGCTGAATCCAAACTTTCTTCTAAATTACGGCTCATACGCTCGCAATCATTCAAACTAGTTTCCTCTTTGGGATTACGGATGTCTACTCGCAGTACTGGTGGGTTTTGATTGGTATGAAAAACCACTTTCACGACCTCTAGTCCAAGGTCTTCTGCTACTGGTGTCGCTAAGTCAATGATTTGCGGAACTAAAGGATGAGTCATGTGGCTATAACAACAAAAAAAGTGGGCAACTACCCACTCCCTGCGATAAGGATATCTTCCAAGAAGTCTTCCAACGAACTGTAAGATAGTTCGTCCTTAATCTGAGTTTAGCGCATTTTTTCAAAATGCTTGCAGCAAAAAATGTACAATTACTCATTTCGAGTTGGTTGACACTCCCCAGGAGGATTCTCAGTTCACCCTTCGGGTATCTGCCTTCGGGAGACGCTTCGCGTTCCTCGCGCCGAGTCGTGCTGCGCTGAACACGAAGTGACTCGTCAGAGTAACTGCTTCACCGTCGCAACTTGCTTTTTTCCAAGATTTCTCCAGGAAAAGTAGAGGTTCCAACTCCAGCCCGCGTTAATTCGGGAATGTCCTTCCCTACTCATGGTGTACAGAATTTGTTTTTTTGTTTCACAGACTTCTCAATCGCTAGATTGGATTAGGCAGCATACCGTTCAAATATACTTTTTACCTTGTCTGCTTATGAATCGATTGTGGCATTTTAGCTTTCATTCCCGGATTTAAAATCGCGGGGTTTTAGTCTAACGATTCACTTGGCAGCATTTTCTTTATAAACATAAGGCTTCCCTTTTGAGATTGTATCTGCTAGCAAGGGAAGAGATGTTTCTGTTCGTAGATTTCTAGTTTGTTCGAGAATTTGTTCTATATCTTCTTCTGAAAGGCGCTGAACGTAATTAAGCTTAACTTCTTCTAAGAAATCAATTAATAGGCTTTGTATTTCTGAGAGTACTTGTTTTTGTTGAATTTCGTCTGCCAAGGTTTTTGAGAAGCGTTTCACTAGTTGGCTTGAAAGTTTGGCGGAAACTGGGTCTTCTGTAGCTGATACTACAGCACGGTAGAGGTTGCTGGCAATTTGAGTCGCCAATTGTTCGCTCAACTGCGAAGGCATTTGTCCAATTCCGGGTAAGTTTCGGAAATTGCGATAGATTGGAGACTGGTCAAATGCGCTTTCAATATTGTGTTGTAGAAGAGCAATTATTTCTGGTTGGATTTTTGGCAGCACTTGGTAAAGAACTGTTTGTATGAAAATTCCTCCCAAGGCTTCTATTTCATCAATGTTATTTATGTCTATATAAGGTCGTACTGTTTGACTTTTCTGCAACCAACGAGTTAAATCTCCTCGTTTAATTAAATTTTGAGTTTGATTTATCACTCGTAGTACTACAATTTGTGTTATTTCTTCAGAAAAATTAGCTACAATCTCTTGTTGTATTTGCTGACGTATGCTTTGTAAATTTAATAACTCTGCTTTTTCTAAACGAAATAATACAGTTATTATTCGCAACCAACGCCAAGAAGGTAGTATTAAAAATATGTCGTACCAATGCCATAAAACAGCATTTACCCACGTAAATCCAGGATGACGGCGTTTTATATAATAACTCCGAGCTAATAATTCCAGTGCAAATAAAATTACAAATGGTAAGTCAATTATCCAAAAATTATCTATCAATTCCCCATTTTCACCGATACCTCGGTAGTAGTTGGTAGCAATTAGTGGTTTAATTTTCTCATTAAAAAAGTTTAGCTCTCTATCTAAACCTTGTTGACCTTCTTTTAATAAATAATCAGTACTCCAGAAAATCGTAAAAGCACGTTTAGAAGATTCATTATCAAGGCGATCGCGCATCCGATTTTTGATTTTTTCTAAAGTGCCGCTTTTATTAACTGCTGCGAATGGATTATTTTCGATCGTTTCCAAGCTCAATTCGCGTAATTCTTCTAATTTTTTTCCATAAATATCCGTTCTTAATTCTTTTTCGCTAATGGGCTGCTCGAATGATTCCAATTTTTTTAAATAATTTTCAGTTTCCCGATGAGGTTCAATTCCTTTAATCGGGTCATATATTTTTTGTATTTGAGGCACATTTCGGAAGTAAAAATCACGCCATTCAATATAAGTCGTATTAAATAGTACTAATCCTAAGTTTACCGTGGCGGTAAGTGCCATAAGTTTTTCAAACCAAAGTTTTCGTTTTTTAGTAAGTTTTCTATTTTTCATTGTTATGTCAGTGTTATTACATATTTTTAACTGATACAGAGTATTTTATTTACTAATGGCAACAGATTATAGAATGTTTTTTACAAGGTAAATATTTTTTTTAAAGTGTATTTTGCATCACTGAAAATGTTAATTCAATCCAACATTATTCAAGGATGTATACAAGCTTTTAATAGATATGTCTATAGGAAGATGACATGATAGTTTCGACTTAGATATTGAAATAATTACAAAAAAATTATGTAAATCAAAAAATCATTAATAATAAAAAAAATATTGAAAAAAATACCTTAAATAAACTTAAAATGCAGCTGTACGGTTTTAATATACTGCCGAATTAAATGACTCGGAGTTTTAATTATGTGGTGTGGGTTTAGTAATAAGAGCAGACTTCTGGCAACAGCCTGTCTAATTGCAGGTGGTATAACAGTTTCAAGTGGAGTTTTAGCAGTTCGTCAGCGGAATTATACTCCACGAGAATTTCGTTCTGTTTTGTACGGATTGGGATATAACGTGGGAGTATCAGATGGACCTCTGAGTGATGCTCAAACTAAAAAAGCAATCCGCGAATTTCAACGGGGTTACAAAATAGGAGTTGACGGTATAGCAGGATCGCAAACTCAAAATCTTGCTGCCGATATTGTTAAAAGTCT
>JBHJJJ010000051.1:0-20266 GCA_050042755.1 Rivularia sp. (in: cyanobacteria) | reverse complement strand
TCATCCGCTACGTGGGTATAGGCAAATAAAGCAATATCAGCAATCGTATAACGTTCTCCAACAAAGAAAGTTTTCTCGGTTAAATGATTTTCCATCACCTCAAGTGCCCCATAACCGCCTTTACGTTTTTCTTGTAGTGCTTCTTGATATTCATCTGCTTTACCTAAAATAGAAATCCAATATCTTGATGTAGCGATAAATGGCTCGTGACTGTACTGTTCAAAAAATAACCATTGCAATACCTGTGCTTTTAAATAACGGTCGTAAGGTAGAAATTCCGTTCCCTCACTCAGATACATTAATATTGCATTTGATTCTGCTAAGTATTTACTCCCACCAATTTCTAAAACTGGTATTTTACCATTCGGATTTTTGCTTAAAAATTCTGGGGATCTAGTCTCTCCTTCTAATATATTTATCTCTATTCTTTCAAATGGCATACCAATTTGCGTCAGTAACAAACGTATCTTATAGCCATTCCCAGAAGGTAAGAAATCATACAAACGCAGGGTTTCCATGCCAAAAAATATAAAAAAGAAATAATTATCAATCAAGATTTAAATTACAATATATTTTCCAATCAAACAGGATATAAATTATAAAATCTTTATAATTTTTGTCGCGAAATAAAAAAAGATACAAATATGATTTTTTTGGCAATACACTTATATTATTACAAGATGAAATACCTGAAAACTGACATATTTGTAACCTGAATTTTGACAAAATACGTATAGCTATTTTTAGGTAGATAGAATTCCTAATTGATGTTTGCCCGGCCCTTGCGGCCACACTGCGGGAAGAAACATCTCAGTACAGTTTTTGTCCCCATTCCCGTGAGCAAGGACCAACAATTTCATTAATCAAACCGTATTCCTATATATCTGATTACCAGGTACGGCAAATATGAGGATTCTTACTTCATGCTCGCACCTTGTCCAAAATAGAGGGACATCTAATCTGTTCTGGACCTGGGTTTATACTGGAAATTCGCCACCATTACTCCTATTACGCGCTTATGATTACCTAAAATCGAAGACAGGAAGCAGGCGGAGAAGAAATTATATCGGTAATCGATAAGCCCGAAGGGAGTAAACTTCTTGAGTATGGCAACGGCAATAGATCTCGCTGCGCTTTAGTTAATAACACTCCAAAGTTCAGTCGGGAGTGCATTACACCAAATAGAGAGGAAAATTAACAGTAAAAATGATATTTATCAGTTAAATTAGCTAGTGTAGCTAATTTTTTTCAGCGACTAGCGCAAATCTACTGTTTGTTGATTTATCAGAAGTTTTGACAGTGAGAACCGTTTGAAATCACCATAATTATTAGATATGCCAAGAACTCAGAAAAACGATAATTTTATCGACAAATCCTTTACAGTAATGGCAGACCTAATATTGAAACTTCTGCCAACTAATAAAAGAGCTAAAGAAGCCTTTGTTTATTATCGAGATGGAATGTCAGCCCAAGGAGAAGGCGAATACGCCGAAGCATTAGAAAACTAAGAGGAAGCTTTAGAACTCGAAGAAGACGTTAACGATAAAAGCTATATCCTCTACAATATGGGCTTAATTTACGCCAGCAACGGCGACCATGACAAGGCATTAGAACTATATCATCAAGCACTAGAATTTAATCCCCGTCTGCCCCAAGCCTTAAATAACATTGCCGTTATTTACCACTTCAAAGGTGAAAAAGCAAAAGTTGCTGGAGATAACGATGCTGGAGAAGCACTTTTTGATCGAGCCGCCGATTACTGGATTCGAGCTATTCGCATGGCTCCTAATAACTACATCGAAGCCCAAAACTGGCTCAAGACTACAGGGCGATCGCAAATTGATGTGTTCTTTTAGTTGACCGGTTGTTAGTCCTCAGCAAAATTTCCGTCTTGTTGTATTATGCCAAGAAGGCTAACAAAATCTAGGTTTTATAAAACGGGCAAGATACCCGTGCCACAAGATTTTATATCAGTTTTGTGGTATGAGAATCTTGTCCGTTATCTTATATTGATTAATGACCAGGTAAACAATCCTTAATTTCTAAGTTATCAATTCAAAAATATGATTGAACGCGAACAAGTACGTAAAGTAGCCCATCTTGCCCGTTTAGAATTAACCGCAGTTGAAGAAGAAAAATTCACCACTCAATTAGGCGATATCCTCGATTACTTCGAGCAATTGAGCGAACTAGATGTTACCGATGTACAACCCACTACCAGAGCCATCGATGTCAGCAATGTAACACGCGAAGATAATCTACAACCTTACCCAGATATAGAAGCCATCCTTCAAGGTGCCCCAGAGCAAGAAGGTGAATATTTCAAAGTTCCAAAAATTATGAATCAAGATTGACGGATACCCGTCAAGAATAAAAAATTGTTAAAGATTGGGAGCTAGGAGTTAGAAGTTAGGATTTATCCAATTTCTACCCCTCTCCCCATCTAAAGATAGTTTGATGTAAAGAAATATCACAGTTTAATATAATTATTAAAGTATTTTTTGGAAGCTCCGCAATTATGACAATTTCAAATAGTGAATTCAAAGTTAGTAAAACTGAAGAAGAATGGAAGCAAATTTTGAGCCCAGAACAGTTTCGAGTTTTGCGGAAACACGGTACCGAGCCTGCTGGCACAAGTCCCTTGGATAAAAATTATGACAAAGGAACTTACGTATGTGCTGCTTGCGGTCAGCCTCTGTTTACTTCAGAAACAAAGTTTAACAGCGGTACTGGTTGGCCTAGTTTTTACGCACCTATAGAGGGTGCAATTGAGACTTCGGTGGACAGAAAGTTCTTTATGACTAGAACTGAAGTTCATTGCAGTAAGTGTGGCGGACATTTAGGTCATGTATTTGGTGATGGTCCCAAACCTACCGGTCAGCGTTATTGTATGAATGGTGTGTCGTTGGAATTTAAGCCGGAACAAGGGGCTTAATCATCTAGGGTTCCCATATCATTTTTGAATTGCTTTGACGGGCACCCATAAGAATTTTTTTCTTCTAAAAAAATTCTTATGGGAACCCTTGACATCAATCAAATTGAAGTTTTAATTATCATTCTGGGGCAATTATTTTACTTTTATGTATAGTAGATATACTGAGATTATAAATTAAGATTAGCGGGTTAAGATAGAGTTACTGGTGAAGAAGTATTAACAGGGCGATCGCCAATTGGATTGATGTCCCCCACAAAGTTCAATAAATCTGTCATGGTAAATTTCCCTGGAACTTGAGCGGGTAATGTTGGTTTCCAATCTGGGTTACATGCTAAGAAGGAACTGCTATCGGCTTCCAGAAGACCAACAAATACTTCAGCTAGAATACGGCTTCCTACTTGTCCCAAGCGATTTCCTTGTTGTTGGATTTGCGCTTCTTTGAGGATGTAGTACCAGAGTGGAGATTCAATATGGAAGTTGTGTTTTTCAGCAACGACTCCATCTATCCCAGTGCTTATTTGGACCGAACTCAAGGGTTTAAATCTCATTCTGCGAGCTATACGTTGGCCGGAGGGTAAGCCGAGACTACGGCCTCTGAGTAGGTTTCTTACTGCTAGGGAAGCAGGGTGAGGAATATTGGGGATATTTTTCAGAGGTTCAACCAAGAATGGATCGAGTTTGCGACTAAATTGAACTGGTAGGTTAGCATCTATCTCATAGAACCTTCTCCAATCGATAATCCAGTCACTGGGAATGGGAACATCCGCAAAGTCTCCTAATTGTCCCGATTCAGCAGTGAATGCAAAGAGTAGTTGTAGGGTTGCGGGAGTGACTCCACCAGCACGAGGAGTGAAGACACGATTGAAGTCATATTCCCCACGTACCATACTATGACCTAGACGATAAGCAGCGACAGAGAACTCTACAGGAATAAACGGTTCATCTCGAAATCTAAAGAAGCGTCTACCTCTATCTAATACGAGGGATAGTTGTTCGCGATCGAGAATTCGAGTTAAAAAGTCGTTTAATACAATCCACTGATAATGCCAAATAACTAATTCTCTAGCCTGTTCAAAAACAGATTTATCGGTGGAATTTATAGGCTGAATACTACCATTTTTAATACCCTCAACTATCTTATTGTGAAACTTGAGGAAAGCTAAATGTGTTTGAGCAACAATCAAATTTTCATCGTTGCGCGGATCGCCAATAATGGCAAGAGTACTAGCAGCACGAGGAAGATCGTTGGGTAGTTCTGTGGGAATAGAACTGTCTCCACCACCTGGTTGACTATTGGTTTTCCCGATCGCAAATAAATCGGGATCGTCTAGTTGATAAAGATATCGTTGAGTTTTCACCCCACAACCATAGACGCTATCCAAGTCTAATCGTGGCGTGCGAAAATTTCTCAACGCTAATGGATCGACTAAAACTTCTTGTAAAGCAGTAGTATCGAAGGTAATATCGTGGTCGATAAACTGACCTAAATAAGTAAAGCCTGCCGGTACATTCAGATTATCACCATCGGTTGAAGTAGGGTCAATATCATTCATTGCATCACCCAACTCAGTTAAACTTTCTATTGATGGTGTAAAGGGAGGCAATCTACGAAACATTCTTCCGAATTTACCAGTTTGTGCAAATTCACCCAAAGGTTGATTTTCGCCATTACGAGAACTAAATCCATGAAGTCTAGGCATATTTATCACCATGAAATTGTCTGTAACTGAAATTTAATACAGTTTTATTGGAGATATTTAAATCGCGCGTATCCCTTGCGCTTATCTTGAGTATCTCTCAAACATCTTCACGCTACAGTACCCGTTGGGGTAAAATTTGGTTTATTGAATCCTAGTTGCAATATTCTGGCTTATATTAATTAAAAATATGTATAATTCAATTCTCAATCAAACATTTTATTTTCGTCAACAATACTTATTAAGTCTTGTTTAATTACCTGCCATGAAAATTTAGCATAGTCTAGCAGTTTGTCACAGGAATAGAGGCATAATTCTTATCTGATTTTAATCATTTACGGCAGGGATTGACTCACAACTAATACTTACACTTGTAGTTGGGTTAACTATCAAACAAGCAGCGTAATTATGAAAAAACGATATTTTTTACAAGCCGGGGGAGTAATATTAGGTGGGGCATGGTTATCGCAATATTTAATCGGTAACTCAAAAGAGAATGCAACTGCTTCCAATAAGTTTGAAATTAGTAAAACTGAAGAAGAATGGCGCGAAATGTTGACACCTGCACAGTTTTATGTATTGCGGAAACATGGAACAGAACGCCCTCGCAGCAGTTCCCTCGATAAACAATACGCCAAGGGTACTTATGTATGTGCTGGGTGTGACTTACCACTTTTTAAATCTGAAACTAAATTTAACAGTGGTACCGGTTGGCCATCTTTTTATGCTCCCATGGAAGGGGCAATTGGTACATCGGTAGATAAATCATTTTTAATGAACCGTGTTGAAGTTCATTGTCATCGCTGCGGCGGGCATTTAGGTCATGTATTTAAGGATGGGCCTAAGCCTACTGGCAAACGCTATTGTATGAATGGAGTAGCGTTGAAATTTATTGAAAGTTAAATCAATTATCTTAGTGAAGGCCGCTCGGCCGCACGCCGGAGGCCTACGCGAGTACCCGGATTTAATCAGCGGATACCTTATTTTTTTATTTAAATAAAATCCAAGTGCTTTTACTGAAGAATATGTAATTTTTAGTAATTAGAATAACAACATAACCGTTCAAATATGAGTTACAAAATTATGAAAATTTCAACTTTAATCAAAGGAAGCATCTGTGTATTAGGTTTAGTCGGTACTGGAAACTTCTTTGCTGCACCTGCAAATGCTGGACAAGCTTCTGCTAGTGGTTCTGCGGTAGTTACCAGAACAGATGGTTCTGTTGTAAGCGTATCCGGTGAATTGACTTTACCTACCGGTATGTTTTTCGACACAGGTTTGACTGTGGCTCCTACTATTGTTGCTTCTGGTGTTACTACTACTAATGAAACTATTGAGTCTCTCGCAATAACACCAACTACTGCTGCGGCTGCAACTACTGCCTCTAATCCAGTTGCTGCATCTGTAGCAGCTGCTATTGATGCCGCTGTCACTGCTGGGGACATTTCCAATCAATCTACTTTGATTCGTGCAGCTGGTGGTTCTGCAGGCTTCACAGCTTTAGACTAAGCTGTTTTTTATTAACAGAGAATTCTAAAGGATTTCTCTAACAGAGAAAAAATATACAAGTATTATCAGTTATCAGTATTTACTTTTTATACATATAAGCACTACCTGAAATAAAAATAATTTTCAGAAGCTCGGTTTTTTACAAATCGGGCTTTTTTTGTGATTGGGACTTAATAACCGTCATTGCGAGGCAACGCCGCGAATTATTCACCAAATACTGCGCGGTAAAATGAAACAGATTAGTAGTAAACCACATTCATTTTACTGGGCTCGTAGTAGCGCTTCAGCGCACGAAATGTAGATATAACAGAGGCTGGAACCCAACGACTTACCAATTTTGACCGGTTAAAAATTGGCATAGAAAAATGCTCTCGTATAATTTCGAGTATTAAAAAGATATTTTGAAGTTGCTGTATCGCCAAAATTTTTCTTCTCCATAATACTACTTAGGCAAAACTTCAAAATCATCTGACCAAAATTTATTATTTTTGCAAAGTATATTCTCTACAATACGAATGCAAAAAGTATGAAGTTAATTTCTTGTGAATACCTTTTTTTATCTATTTGGTCTGATAAGCCTAAGTAATGTACTTCTATCACCAGTTAATGCACAACAGGCTACCGCGAGAGGTTCCGCAACATTACTGAGGTCTTCAGGTAGCTTTAGCAGCGTCAATGCTGAAATAGTCTTACCAAAAGGAACGTACTTTAATTCACAAGAAGGTTTTTCTTTAAAAGTCACACCTGTAATTACAAATGCAGGAAGTAACTCCGAGGAGATAGATTCTTTAACTTTGTCTGTAAATGGACCTAAGGTGATGACAACAAGTAATGTCAATCCGGTTATTGATGTAACTTCAGAAATTATCAATAGCACACCTAAGCTTGGAGATACAACAACTCTAATTAGAGAAGAAAATCTTAATAATTCATTAGGATTAGAATAAATATTTAGATAAAATAAGGGTGCATCTTTTTTGATAAATTACTGCTTGGAGAAAAACTATAATTAAAAACGGTAGCCACCTTGGAATCGTAAATCAAAACCGTTGTCTCCTGTACCAACTTGCGCTTCTAAAAATACGTTATTAAATTTAAAGTTTTGTCTAGCAATTAATCCATAGTTTAAACCAGAATTGCGGCTGTTCAAACCAATATTATTGACGCTATAGCTTCTAAAATAAAGACCAGTAGAAAAATAATCACTAATGCGCTGTAAACCTTCAAAGGAATAAAATATATCTTTACCTATCTCAAAACTCGCTTTCAATTTTAATCCTTTATTAGTACTAAATTCTCCATTTAAAATACCTATAAATTCTAGATTACTATTCTTTTCTACAAGAGCTATCCCAGGAGTAATAGAATATCCTAACTTCTTTTCTTGACGTTCAAAGTAATAGCTAAGAAAAGTAGAAAAAGGATTATTTCTATTTGATGCGCTATTCCAATTAATTACCAAAGATGGCGCATGAGTATTTAAGGCTACAGGTTTTTTTTCAGAATCAAGTTCTAGATTTCTTTTAACATAATTCAATCGGACATTTGTGTATATCCCTATAGTGGGTTCTTGAAGTCCTAAATTATTATTGTTAACGTTTGGGGCTGAATCAGCATCAACATTAAACCAAGTTCCCAAACTAGCACCATAATTAAAATTACCTGAAGTACCTGCGGTTAAAAGTTCAATTGCAGGTAAAGATAAATAACCGTCAAAGGAATTCCATGTGAATCGAACATCGTCAATTCTGGTAAGTTCTATTTTATCAAATGCTAAATCGGCACCACCAGCATTAATTGGGACTGATGTGTTATCAGATGAATTAAATCGCTGGACAAATTGTCTTCCTTCAGGGTTAGTTAAGATTACTTCTACAGCGGAAGATTCATTAACAGGTTGAATACCAGTTTTGTTTAAAGGAATTTGCGCCCCAATATAAGTTAATGGACCAAAATTTTCATTGGAAAGCCTTAAGTTAGAAAAGAATGTATCTCCTTCACGAATAATCTTGACATCGCGATCGATAAATTGCACTACTCGTTTATGATTCCCAGTTCTGACTTGAAATATTCTAGATTTTTTAGGAGTGATTTTACTAGGAAATGTATAAGTTCCCGATACCTGTTCCAAATTACTGGATGAATTAGCATAATTCAAAGTCAGATTAAGTCTTTGATTCATTTGCTTTCTTTGAGCAGGTGTAGAAACTGTTTTTAAAGCATCAAATTTTTCTCGGTTATTAAATTTATTACGAGCAGCTTGTAAAGAATCATCTATTATATCTACTTTTATATTCTCAAAAATCGTTCCCAATAACATTCCAAATGTGGAATTAATAGCTTGTATCCCATCAATTTTACTATCACTAAAGCTAGTTGTGAGGGAGAATCCGTAATTAGAAAACAGATTCGTATAAGTAGCACTAACTTTAGTTGGGTCATATTGAATAATGCTACGATTATGATTATAGCTAAGAAAAAATCTATACCAATCATAACTATCTTCACTTTCAGATAAGACTTTAAATTCTGGCTGTCTTCTACCAAGTGATGTCCAAAATAAAGAATTTAGATAATGAAAATCCCTCTCTGATTGCCTTAAAGAAGGATTGACCAATATATTTAATAGATCGGGATTATCAAACTTTCCTTCTTGAGCAACTTTAATTCCCGCACTAGAAGAAATTGATGGAACAAAACCAAAACCTTCTCCTGTTAATATATCTCCCCAAAAAATACCCGCTGATTCCAAGGAATTTTTAGGAATAGTTTCTCCTTCTCTTAATGCAACTTCACCTGTTTCTAATAAGGGTTGTAAATTTGTAGTTGGATAACCTTGCAAAATTTTGGGAGAATTTACCGCATCTAAGTTACTGAATAATTCTCCACCACCATTAGGACTATTACTTGAAGCGCTACCAATATTAGAAGAACTGTTTCTCAGAACTGTAACATTGGGATTATTTTCATCAACACCGCTATTAATAATTACTCTACCAGCTGGTATTCCTTCTGGATTAATGATTTTTCCAGCAACAGAAACTATAGAAAAATTTTGTTCTTCTGTCGCTACTTCTCCATCTAAACTTTCAAAAGCGACAGGAATATTAAATACAGATTGTAATCCCCAAAATGCTTGTCTGGAAGTTACTTCTTGAATACTTTGCTGTCGGATACCTCTTCCTTGAGATAAGATACCCGCTTGGGAACCTTTGGTTTCAATGACTATTTTATTATCATTAAGTATCCAATAAAATTGGTCTTTTTTCGGGTAGTTAGCATAAGTGAATTTATTAATAATTGGATTATCTTCAGCAAAACGAATATCTACATCAATATAGTTTGCTTTTTTATTTGGTCTAAATAACTGTGGAGCAAAAGTAAAATTATCTGTTGGATTCACAATCCAAGGATATTTAATCGTACTTATACTCAGAGAATTGAGAATTACTTGTTGTTGATTTTGTAGTTCTTGCTGATTTTCTGGTTTTTTATCTGGAGGTTGAGTTGGCTCTAGCTTAATATCTTCTTCTGGATTATCTAGATTAGGAGGTTTGATGTCATCCCTTTCAATAGGAATAACATCTGCTATGATAAATTCAGGTGGAGTTTGTAATTGCGCTAACTTAGAAATTAGATGTTTTGTGTTTTCTGTTTTGACTAATTCACTTTTATTATTATTTAATCCATTCGATTCATTATTGGTTTGAGAAGCTATTCTGTCTGAATCAGCAGTTACATTTATTGATGAATCCTCAAAGGTCAGTGCATCTTTTTTATTTAGTAAATTTAACTTAATCTTTTTGATTTTTTCTGTTAGTTTAGCGTTCACTAAAGTATTACGCAAAGATTTTTTTTTAAAGTCTAATATCTCTGGATTATCAACATTAGTCAAGGGCTCCCTGCCAAATTTTTTTCTTCTAAAAAAATTCTCATGGGTACCCGTCAAATCAGTTTTGAAATCTGAATCTAAATTGCTCAATTCTGAAACACTAGTGGATGTTTGAGCTAATGTAATTACCGCAGAATTCGATGTAAAAAATCCTATAAATAGTAAAAATAGAGTATTTACACGATAATGGAACACATTCATAAGAAACTCATTTGTCTTTAGACCTGATAGGTAAGGGACACAAGTGCTTTTAACCACCTTTAATTGTTGGTATAATTATGTATAGATTAAGAATAAATATCTACGTTTTGAAATTTCCTAGCACGGAGAGACGCCGGCTCCCACGAAACAACGGTTAGACTTTCTAACGGCAGTATGACAAGATTGAGCAAGTAATACAGGTTGTGGTAGAGCGTACCGCCTTTTGGTTTAGTGATTGACCCTGAAAGCTTTAAACCAAAAGTAGAAATGGTAGTTGTTTTGATTGTCTAGGGAAATATTTGACTGCTCCAACTAAGTTTAGCGGAGGAGTTTTTCAGACATTTTAAGGCTGAGAGTATCAAAGAATTTTCTGGATCCTAGAACGCTAAGTACTTGTAAATAATATTTATGTATACTTAGTGCAAAAAGAATCTAACAGATGTAGCTTTTATCTCACCTCAGTAATAACTCTGAATTTATACCAATCTAAAATATAAGTTTGCTTGGGATTAGAACTAAATTTACCGTGGGTAGCGATGTGAACGATATTGAAGGGAGTAGAATTAATTTGTTTTTGGTTATTTTCGTACAACTTACCAAGAGTTCCCAAAGCATAAAATTCAGCCCTTTTATCGTGTAAATTCCGAGCTTGTTCAGGCGCATCATTGGAGACTTTAAAAAGTACATCCAAGCCCAAGAATCTGCGCAACAACCATAGTTATCGCCCGCCGCTAACTCCGCCCATATTTTATATGGACGAAGAATGCGCGACGGAATATTTGTTCAAGCAATTAACAATCGCGCTCTATCGGCTTGTTCCTGTACTGTCTCTTTTAACCATTCACTAATAGACTTACCTAATTTAATCGCAATGGTGGGATCTTTTGTCAATGTTTCGTGGATTTTCTGTTGCAATTCTGGCTTTTTCTGACGTGCTAAATCGTTAATTCTACTATCAGAAACAAATTTACGTATCCAACTGGGAATATCTGTTTCTTTAACTAATGATTCACCGGCGAAGTAAGCAACAATTCCGATAATTGGAGCGATGATTCCGGCAAAAATTATCACGTGAAATAAACCGGCGATCACAACGCCAACTATAATTCCAACAAGGGAGCCGACAAACGCAGAAAGTCCACTTAAATCGTCAAATGAGATGGATGTGGGAACTTTTCCGGTGTGATCGCCTAAGTCAATTGTTTTGCTACCAAATGTACTCAAAGGTAAGCCATATTTATTACATATATAATCAGTCTTTTCCCTTACTTCCTCTTGCACGTTTGCGAGCCATGCGAATAAGCATTTGGTGACTTTAGCATTACCATCGCTTGCTGTCAGCCAAGTTTTAGCTTTGTTTTCGATTTCCAATTCTAAAGCTTTGAGAGTTTTAATTTCTCGATTTCGCCAAGATTTGACGCAAGGTTTAATTACTTCATCTACCAAACCGTCAGCTAATTCTGCTGCTAATTTATCCAGGAATGTTGGTACATGATTTCCCACAATACCCGTTAATTCATTATCTAAAAATTTACTAATTTCATCCATAAAACCGGATGTACGAATATAAACTCTTCCCCAACGGGATAATCCCTTGGCAATACATAATTCCGGTTCCCCATCGCGTTTAGAAGGTAAGCTAGGAAAGGTTTCTTTACACATTTCCATCACAAAACCCATTTTAGAAGCGCTACCCGTGAGTAAAATTGCGCTGGGTACGATAGATTGTTCATCTAATTTTCGTTTGACTGCATGCAACTGATTTTCAAAATCACCGCACCAACTTTTATTATCTAATTCTTGTAGATGTTTATTAAGAATATCGTTCATAATTTTGCCAATTACCAAAGGTGAAAATTTGAACTTTCTTTGAATATCTTCGCTACCAACGTTAACTAAATCATCTTCATAAGTATCTTGATAATTAAAATATTCTTCCTTCGCTTTACGACAGCGAAGTTCGCAACGATTTCTATATATAGGACTTTGTTTAAGGATTGTTTCTAATTTTTCTATTTCTTCTAATGTCCAGATTTCTTCATCTTTGAGATGTTTTCCTAATTTTATAATATCTTCGCGTTTCTCTCGATATTGACGGTGAATTTCTAAAGTCTTTTTGAGGATTTCTTTTTCAATTAACGATGCACCTAAATCGTGACCAAAATCTATCGGAGTATCGGACATACCCTTAACTAAGGTATAATCTGTAGTCGAGGAACCAATATCAATTACTAATACCGATTTTTCGAGTTCTTGAATTGTAAAAATACCACTTTCCTTCGCGTGCATCAAAGCAGCCCGAGACTCTTTGACAACTGTTGTATTGGGTACAGTTTCTGAAAGTATTTTTTCGTAAGTTTGAATTTCCTCTATCCACCATCCCGAAGGACAACCTACGAAAAAATAATTAGCATCTTGACTTTGAATTTGATTGGTATCAATTAAATGTTGATAAATCGTGTTTACGAATTCTTTAATGGTTTTTTGATAAGATAAATCGTCAAACTTTCTAGTTTTAAAACCAATTTCTAAAACAGTAGCATCAGACAACTGACAAGCCATTTCACCGATAATGATTCCCCGTTGTGGATGATGCGCGATCGCAGTTATTTGACTTTTACGATTATTGATTAACAAACTTTGGGGATTTGTTTCCTGATTATCCGCACGCACCCAAGTTAAAGCCGTTTCTCCGTGTCCTAAATCAAACCCAACTATTCTAGTATTATGGTAATCTTGCATTTGTTAATATTATCTCCTAAACCATTTTTCAGTTAATTAGATGATGCAGCAGGTTCAATAACACTTCCCGGTAACAGCACTCGTTCATCTTTGACAAAAGCATGTTTTAGCGTTACGTAATCAGTAATATTCGGGTCAATACTCGGTTCAAAATAAAACATATCCCAAGATTTATCTGCCGGCAAAGATGGTTGATACACCTTCGCTTCAATTCCGTAACTTCTTAAAATTGTAATTGCTTGTTCAATGCGTCTCCGTACTGCAATCGGCAGTTGAGTTTGCTCGTCGAGGGCATCTGCCAATAATTCTTGTAGATATTCTAATAAATCTAAATTGTTTTCTAAACCAGATTTCGGTGATTTTTCTGACTTTAAACCGTAAGCAGTAATTGTTTGGTCTATCAGTTGAAAATTATAGTATAAATAGGCAAGTATTTTATCAATATTTAGAGATATTTTGGTTTGGATTTGAATAGATTCCTGATGATAAGTAATTTCTGTCTCGGGAAACTGTTCCTGTTTAACAAACTGACCAAATACACCTCCCGTTATTAAACCTATAATCGCTGCTACTAAACCCCACTTTATTCCTCCTTCCAAAGTCCCCGCTAAACCAGCTGCCAGTAAACTACTGACAATTACGCGACTTTTTTGTAATGGTTTTAAAAGTATCTTTTTATAATAATTAGGTGATGTCCAAGATTGAATATTTCTGCTCGTTTGAATAGCCGTAGTCAAAGGTGATAAAATATTTTTATTTAACTCTGCTTGCACCTCGGAAATATCAAAAGATTTTTCTGGAATATTTGCACTACTTTCTTGTAATTCAACTGAATTCAATATAGTCAGATGTTCCCTCATCCCCTGCAACATATTTCTAGCAAGACGGGCTTGTGGTGGAGTCAACTCTTTGATATATTCACCATTAAGGTCTATAAGTTGCTTGATTTCATTTTCGACTATCTTCACTACTTCCTCTACCGTAGTTGTAGCTTCTAGATGAGATTTAAGTTTGTCCTTGATATTTTGATAACGGGATACAAGGGTTTTCATAATTAAAGATACATAACTTTTAAAACTGGATTATAGAATAATCATGTCTTAGCAACCGGCGAATTTCTAACTTACTTAATTTATTACCAGAGGAAGCATATTGACATCATCCTATAGTATATTTAATACCAGTTATCTCCTACTCTTAAAGGTACACTGCTTAATACTTACGTGACACTTGTATCTTTAATTCTCGACTTTAACTAATTTTGGTTAACTAAAACACCTGTATTCATTCGCATTACCAATACTTTTACTTACTATCTCCACATAAGTAAAGTTTTATTAAATACAGTTAACTAAAGATTTAGAATAAATATTATTATTTTTGAAGATAATTTTTAGTTTAGGTAATTGGAATACCCTAGGCTCTTGCGTCGCTTCGCTCTAATTCAAAGTTCAATATCAAATATAAATATAAATACTTAGATTTGAAGTAAGATATGCTACGAATAGTTCTGGTTTAACATCGTACTGACCTAGGTTTACTCTTGAGGTACAAAGAAAATAATTATTCAGTCTAGTTTATTGATCACCTGCTGGCAACGTGTTTAGCTGACAACGGAAACTAAGCTAAGGTTAGGAGTGTCAAGGGCTCCCAATATAATTTTTTTAGGAGAAAAAAATTATATTGGGTACCCGTCACGAAGATGGTAGTGATTGACAACAGCGTCGGTAACCTTTCGGGATTTCTGCAATAAAACCGACGCTTTCTTTTTAGCGGCATTGTAACTGGCAACCGTTTATGGGAGCCAAACAACGTCTTTATTTGAGTACGATCGCAATCTTTATGCTGCTACTCCGGCGATGTTAGAGTGGTTAACGGGAAATATCAGCCATAGCTTAGCTCTACGCTCCGATGCTTGGCATATGCTCGCTGATGGAGGGGCAATTATATTGGCTTTGAGTGCTAATTGGCTAGCTTGTCTAACCTTCAGGAGGAAACTACCAGGGAATCCTCGATTCGATATGATAGCTGCCGCCTTTAATGGATTAGGACTTTTGCTGATGGCGGGATTAATTCTAGTTGAAGCAATTGGACATCTGAGGCAACCACCTCAAGAAATCCTCAGTGTTCCAATGTTGATTACCGCAACCATTGGATTGTTAATTAATTTAGTCGGTGCTGCGCTTCTCCATGGTAATATTGAGGATAACTTAAATGTGCGTGGTGCCTTTTGACCTATACTGGCAGATTTCGCAAGTTCCGGTTTGTGTTATTCTCAGCGCGATCGCCGTTTATGCTTTCTAATGTTTCTGGTTAGATGTTGTTGTGAGTATACTCATTGCTTTATTCATTGCTAGAAGTGCAATACCTTTGATTCAAGCAAGCTTCTGGCAATGGAATAAGAGTTTGGTGCCCCAAGAGCAAAACTTACAAATGCCAGAAATTGGTCGTATTAACCTCAAAGATTTAATTGTCTCAGAATCTGAATAAGCTTCTCACGGGCACCCATAAGAATTTTTTTCTTCTAAAAAAATTCTTATGGGAACCCTTCACGTACTAGTTAAAACATCGTACTAACAGGCGATTCGCTATGAAAGAATTGACAAAAAGTCCCATACATGATGCAGGATATTTGATAATTCAGGCTTTATCATTCATTACACAAAAAATGCAAATCTTCAAGCAAACTAACTAACAAAGCATTACCTTCAACCTGTAGCGCAACCCAAGCATTAGCATTACTTTTAGTTGTAAATCTCTCATCAAAAAGAGTAGTTCCCGTCTGGCGTGAGCCAATGGTTTCAATATCAACTTGAGCGCGACGAAAAAGTAGAGTGTCGGGATAAAAAAGATAAGCTACAGCAGCACCATCATGAATGAGAAAACCTTTAATTCCTTTAGTTTGACGATAGCGTAAACAGGCTGTTGTCATGAATTGGCATAAATCGGATATAAACTTAGTTAAATGACTTTGGGCATTACACACAATATCTTCAGCCATTTCTAGAGTAAAAATCAATTTTTCAGTCACATCTAAAGGTAAAAGTACAATATCATTGCGGCTGGCAAATACTTTTTCTGCAGCTTCCGAGTTATATAGAATATTAAATTCAGCATGGGGAGTGACATTTCCCGGTACTTTAAAAGCACCTCCCATAATGACAATTTCCTTAGCTTTTTTCAAAATACCGGGATATTTAGTTTCAGCGGCTGCTAAATTAGTTAAAGGTGCAACTGCGAGGATAGTAATTTCTCCAGGATAAGCGTTAAGTTTATCTATAATTAAATCGTCAGAATAAACTGCATTATCAAAATCATGTATAGCATTGGGTAGACTATTAGAAATATTACCCATCCCATCCATACCATGAATATGAGCAGCATCAGCAACCTTAGACTGTTTTACAGTTACTCCTCGACCTAATTCTACCTTTTCAAAGCCTCCTAAACTTAAAACTTTACTAGCATTAATAAAAGTTTGTTTAGAATCAACATTACCTTCAGCAGTTGTGACTGCAATTAATTCAGCCTTACCTTGTTTTACCAAACTTTGCAGCCACAATAAAGCAAATATATCATCACCACCAGGGTCCGTGTCGAAAATTATTTTAGTCATAGGTTTGTATTTACGCTTCAGCGCTAAATTATACCGATATATGACACCTGCTGAACCTTAATTTTTATTTGATAAAAACTTTGCGTTACTCCGCGCTTACCTTTGCGTTACTTTGCGTTTTTTTTAATAATATTTAAAATATTTTAAAATCTCTCCCTCACTCCCTCAACGCCGGTAAGGGAGTATGATGGTGCCCTGCGACTATCTAATTTATAACCTCAAACAAATTAAATCAATGTCCCAGGGCACCCTACAATTAAATACCAAAATTACGAATTATTCCGATACTCTTCTATCAATTCGGGGATATAATCGTACCCATCCACGCCAATAAAAGAAATCATTTTAGGACGATTTTTTCCTAATGATTGTTTAAAACCTTCTTCTCCCAGTTGATTTTGCAAGATTGATAATAACCTTGCTGGTTTATGCCATTCACGGGAAGCTATTTGATTGAGTATATACATGCCCAAGGATGCCGTATAAATTGCTCTTTCAAAATTGGCTAAAGTATAATTGGCTTCGGCTAAATTAGCTAAATTTAAACCTTGTAAATACAAATCACCGGAAGTTTGCGCTGTCTTAAAACCTTCTTCTAAATTCTTGATAGCGTCTGAAGCTTGCTCGGTAACTATATAAGCTACTCCCAAACTACTTAAACATAATCCCTTGCTTTGCAAATCCCCTAGTTTTTCCGATAAATTTAAACCTTGTTTGAGATAATTTATCGCCATTTCATAGGTTTCTGCTTCCGCTTCCGATTCTTGAGCCTGCATTACTTCGCTATAACCCAAATTCGCTAAAGCATTTGCTTCAGAAATTTTATCCCCTGCTTGTCTGCTCAATATTAATGCTCGTTGAGAATTATTTATGGCTTCAGTATAATTCTTCAACTCTACATAAGTACGACTCAAGTGATTTAAGTTGGCAATTTCACAAGCTTTATCTTCTGCATTCCGGGCAATTTCTAAAGCCTCTAGATGAAATTTTACCGAGCTTTCATATTGTCCTAATGCTCTTTGAGAATAACCTAAAATTGTCAAAATTCTCGCTTTTTCTTGGGTTCCTTCTACTCTTCTTAAAGGTTCATCTAAATAGGAAAGTGCATCTTTTAAATAATCACCTGAAAAAGAAGCGACGATTCCACCATACATGGGGAAATACGGTCTTTGTGAAAAATTACGCAATATTTGCAACACTACTTGCCAAGCCGCACTACCATAAGAAGTATCGGCACCAAAGCCGTTTCCTAACTGACTCCAAATAACCGAAAAAGTTAAAAAAGTTGAAATTGATAAGTTAGAGCCAGCTTTGACATTATAAGCTTGTTGGTCAAACCAATTAACTAATCCCCGTTGCAAATATTGCAAGCTCAAAGTTAATTCAACCCAATCGCTTAAACCAATACTGCGGTGATTTTGAGCAAATTCTATCGGAGATTCCTGTTTAGCTAAAGTACTAAATAAACCTTTGCTAAATTCTCCATCAACTTGTTTTCCCCAGGTTGCCCAGGGACCATTTTCTCCCGGTATTCCACCAAATCCTATGGATGCCCGATTCTGTTCGTACATCCAGCCTATCAGATGTTGTTGTAATTTCCCCCAAGAACTTATTCCCCGAGTAATTCCTTGAGCAAATTCATTTAAATAATCTAACTTAAAAGTCTCCGCATTATTTTGTAACGATTTTGCCAATTGCTGGAGTTGTTTTTGGTTTAAAGGATGTTTACAATTTGGATCGGTAACTCGCAAAAATATCGCCAGACGTTGGTTTTCTGGTGCTGTGGTAATAACTCTTGCAGCAGATAAAATTGATTCTGTAGCAATATTATGCTGCTCTACTTGCTTCCATTGCGTTTGAATTGTCTTTAATGCTCTTAAACTACGGGTAGCCTTGGCTTTTTTGAATTCATCGGTTTGAGCATCCACTTGAAGAGTCGTAGAATCTAAATTTTCGCTCAATACTAACTCAAATACTTCTCCCGTTCCTACGGAAACTCCTTTGAGCAGCATTTGATACACTTGTCCTTGAGAGCTAATTTTACCTTTGAGGGTAGCTTGGACAATTTCATCGATTAAGGCTAGATACTTATCCCGTAATGGCAATTCAGACACTTTAGTAGTAACTATAATGAGCTTGTTTATTAATTCTAATTTTAATTGTTAATTAATTTGATTGTGCAAATAAAGTTCTATCTTGGGTTAAGCGCAACTGCAAAAGACTATAGAGTAGGCGATGGCTTGGCCCATGCGTGAGCGGCTTATCGCTCTAATTTAGACTTACAAAAACCTCTTATTATCTCACTACTGCTTACTAAAATCAAATAGATATTTCTATAATTTTAAGTTATGTTAACAATATTCTGATTAACTTTTGTAAAATATAATCATTTGTTCTAGCAAACAAACCTAATACTACAAACGGGAGGACAATTTTTCAAGCTTTGAAGAGGCTATTTTTAAAATTGCTAATTACTTTCGCCAGCATATCAATAGGCATTACATCTTGTAACTACTATTGTGCCGTACCTTTATTGATAATAGCATCAATAAGCGATGAAAATATTGCGTAATATTTCAATAAGTAAAGTTTAGTATATAGGAATATTTAATCAAGATTTAGATGGGCTATCACTCAGGATTATATTTGAAGAATTGAGATAGTGGAGAAATGAGTAATCTTGATATTTGATTAAAGAATTTAATATCTAACTTTTCTAACTTTTTCTATTGGGATACTACTGGATGAGAGGATATTGATTTAACTTTCGGCTTATTCTCTGTTGTAATTATTATTTATAGATTTATTGTTAGATACCTATGCTAATTGATTCAAGAATTAAATCAAAATAATATATAGATGGAGTAAAAGTTATCTCACATCGTCTATATAAAGGAGTTGGAGTAATTTTACAAATTGAATCAATAAAGATGGAAAGCATTTGTCCTCGTTGTGGAACAAGAAGCTATAGATTACATCAAAATCAATGTCCCTTCGGGACACGCTTCGCTAACGACATATAATAAAAGATTTACCATTGGGAGAACAACAAGTATTTTTGGAAATAAATAAACGACAGTTCAAATGTCAAAAGTGTAAAAAACCATTTAGTGAAGAACTAGATTTTGTAGATAGCAGAAGAAAATATACAAAAAGACTTGCAAAGAAGTATTAGACTCAGATATTCATAGTGTGGCTAAAAAAGGAAATGTAACTACAGCTATATATAGAAAGAATGTTAAAATATGCATCAAAAAACTTATTAATAACAAAACCATCATACTTAAAAAGACTTGGTATTGATGAGATAGCCTTAGTCAAGGGAAAAGGCAATCCGAAGTGCAGTTTTAGTAGATTTGGACAATTCTAAATTAGTAGCAATATTACCCCGAAGTTCACAAGAGATAATTAAAAAAGTACTTAATTCATGGGGAGAAGAGATTTTACAGCAAATAGAGGAAGTCAGTATAGACTTATGGATAGATTACAAAAATTTAGTTGAGGAATTAATTCCAAACGCTCAAGTAGTCGCCGATACAGGGCAAACGCCGAACTGTCATTAATTCGGCTATATTGTCAATAAAGTCTGAAATACTCCCATTATTCATTACTTCTTACTTCTTACTCATTACTTCTTACTCATTACTTCTTACTCCTTACTCAGCCTATACTCT
>JBHJJJ010000050.1:0-7824 GCA_050042755.1 Rivularia sp. (in: cyanobacteria) | reverse complement strand
AGACTTTTTCACCCACTCCACCTTCTCCTCCTCCATCTCTACTTCCGCCACATTCTCCTCCTCCTCCAAAACCACCAATTCCTGCTTATCTTCCTCCTTAGGTTCCTCCTCCTTCTCCGCCACCGCCTCCAAAGCCACCAGTGCCACCATCACCCCCATAGCCGCCAAAGCGGCCGCCCCCACCATTGCCTCCATTTCCGCCATTACCAGCAAAACCAGCGTTCCCACCGTTCCCAGCATCACCGCCATCACCCGCGAGTACAATACTGCCAATACTACCATCACCGCCATCACCGCCAGCACCGCCATTACCGCCATTGCCTCCATATCCGCCATTGCCGCCATCGCTGCCATCACCACCGTCGGAACCGTAATAGCCACCGTCAGTACCAAAAGGTAAAGAAATACCAGGAGTACCAGGAGTACCAGGAGTGCCATCATTAGCAGGATTCCTAACAGGTAATCCTAGGCCACCACCGATTTCTCCGTAACCACCGTTGCCACCAATGGCTTGGTTGTTGCTCAGATTCACATTCTGAAGGGTGACATTGCCATCGTAAATAAATAAAGCGCCGCCCATACCAGCAGCACCCCCACTTCCGTCTCTTCCTCGAGCTTTACTGTTAGCTACAGTCAGATTATCGAAAATTACTGTACCGCTTTTCACAAAGAACGGACGGAAGGTATTATTTCCACTGATTTGATTTCCATCTCCGTTAATTGTTAGACTCACGTCTTCGTTAATTAAGGGTAAATCATCTGTTAGGGTAATATCGCCAGTAATATTGATTGTATCTTCTTGACCATTGTTTTTTGAGGCGGTTAAGGCATTTTGTAATTCCGCAAAAGTATCGATGTCGTTAAAAGTTGCCATTGTCTTTTCTCCTATGAATTGATTGTTTCCTGAAAAAGGTTTTATTTATACCGTTCAAAGTTTTATTTATCAGTGATCAATTATCAATGATCAATTATCGAGACATTTGGGTCAAAAACCCCACCGTCTCTTGGCGTGATAGTAATTGGTTGGGGTAAAAAACTCCATTCAATTACCTCTCCCTCACTCCCTCACTCTCTCACTCTCTCACTCTTTATTTATACCTACCTACTTAAGAGAACTTTCTCGCCAGCTACTCGTCGGGATCTACTATTTTGTTAATGGACCATCGTACTAGTTGCGAGTTAAATTAAATTAGTACCGCTTGCGTTCATCAAAAGTCAAAAGTATTAACTGAGTCCAGTTTCAGTAGTTTGAAATGGGTGGTCTATTTCCGCCGTGCTGTACTAGTATCACAGAGCGAAATAAAAAAATACAAATCTAAATCCAAATGCCTGTGATATAGGCTTAATACAGACAGGACTTACGCAATTGTCACAAGATCCTGGTTGGTGCCGTACCCTGATTGCCTTATTATTAGGTTAAAAATTAGTCAGTGTACAAGCACCCTACAAAGAAAATGTGCCAGTTGCGTAAGTCCTAACAGATTGAAACTGATGAATTATTTGGGCACAGCTGTACTGGAGTTTGTATTTGATGATTACTATATTTTATTTAAGATAATATTATGTGAGTGTCAATACTTTTCTCGAAAGAAAAATAACATAATTGTCTTTATTCTGTTAATCTTTGTATTAGTATTGATTAAATCAAATAGTAAAGAATAATCAAAAATTGTATCAAAATGTTAGGATAATTCTATATTGCCTTATTATTACATTAAGTTGGGACTCAGTGTGAAAGTATCCTGCCAAAAAATGTGCCATTATTCATAATTTTATGTGGTATTTTTTCTATACTTACTATATCTAAATAAGGACGAAGAAGACTTTGCAAAAACCTGATAATGAAGTCGGAGCGTTTAGCAAGTTTTTGAGACAAACTTTCTCTAGTAGGAAAAGCGTGAATAATTTTTTAGTCTAGGTTTTGGTGGTAAGCCTCGATAAAAATATCATTCATAGACTCTTAATTTTATTTAATCGTGATTGTATTGCACTCAACCGAAAATCAGTATATTTACCTCTATAATCTTTTTTTGAATCAAAAACTATAATCCCAAAAAAAGCACAAGTGGCAATCTTTATTATCTTGGCTGAAATTAGCCTAATAATTTTAGTTTTCTGTCTAGTCAACTGGCTAGTTAACAAAATCTTCAAGCAGTTGATGAAGATTCCCCTAATTGCAAATGAAATTTTGAGTCCCAAAATTATACGCCGAAATATAAAAAGGGTATTGTTACTTTGTTGCGTACTTCTTTGTCTCTCGATTCTGGGAGTGAATGGTTTTCTATTCTATAAAGGTGAAAACATAAGCCAATATACGCTATCGTTAATTCGTCGCGTTCCTTCACGATTCTGGATAACTATAGGAATTGCCACACTCCAAAGCTTTGGGCTTATAGTTTTAGCAGCATTATTCACAAGATTAACCGACAACTTACTTATCATAACTTGTACTAGCGCCAAGAACTGGGAACGTAGCACTGCTGATGATGAAAGCATTGAAGCTTTCTTCACTTCTCTTAACAGAATTGTTACCACTGGTATCTGGTTGTTTACTTCAATATGGTGTACCCAGCTTTTTCAAGTACCAGAAACAGTAACTAAGTATCTTTCTATACTAGTAAATATTTATCTAATTGTTGCTGTTGGGTTTCTGATTTTAAAAATACAGGCTGTGATCATTGACAGTCTAGATATTTTAAGCCTCAAATACTCTAGCCCTGATAATTTGCTCCGCTTTTACGATCGCCTCAGAAATGTTGTTCCCTTCCTCAAGCATTGTGTAAAAGCTGGGATCTATACTTTTATGGCGACGTTAATTGTTGAACAGATTGATTTAATAGCCGATTTAGCATCTTGGGGGCCGCGAATAATTCAGCTGATAAGTATTGCTTTTATCAGTCATGTTTTGGTTGAGTTAGTTGACTTAGTAATTGAGGAGTTGTTGCTCAAGAATCAGAAAATAACTGAATTGGAGATGCAGAGGAGGCGAACGACTATTCCTCTATTACAAAGTTTCTCTAAATATATGGTTTATTTTACTGGTGGTATCTTTATTCTCGAAACTATCGGCATCAATTCTACCCCCATTTTAGCTACTGCTGGTATTTTCGGGCTGGCTCTTAGTCTGGGAGCGCAAAATCTAGTTAATGATATAGTTAGCGGTTTTTTTATTCTCTTTGAAAATTATTATTTGGTAGGGGATTATATTTCAGCGGGAAATGTAGAAGAGAGAGAAGTTGAGGGTTTTGTAGAATCAATTGAACTCAGAACTACCCGTCTGCGACATCCTAACGGGCAACTACAGATTATTAGGAATGGGGATATGGGTTCAATTGTCAACTATTCTAAAAATTATATTTATGCGATGGTGGAAGTGCGGTTAGATTATGAGGTTGAATTAGAGCCGGTATACAGGATTGTTGAGTTAATAGGCCAGGAGTTAAAGGCAGATTACCCACAGGTACTCGAACCTACTCTGGTGGATGGTATTGAAGAATTTGGAGAATATTACCTGTTGTTGGGGACGAGAACAAAAGTCAAGCCAGGAAAAAACCTCCAGATTGAGCGTATTCTCCGTAAAATGCTCAAGGATGCTTTTAGTCGAGAGGGGATTGAAATTTCTGGCCGGCCTAAAGAATATTAGTTTAGTGGACCAAAATTGCTGGGTGGGGGAAAGATGGGGAGATAGGGAGATGGGGAGATGGGGAGATGGGGAGATGGGGAGAGAAAGTAACTTTATTAGGAATGGCCGCAACTGGCACATTTTTCTCGTAGGGTGCTGTGACACTATGCTTCGTTTTTAACCCAATAATAAGCTTTTCGTGTCACGCACCAACCAGGATCTTGTGACGCTTGCGTAAGTTCTGTTTATATAGCTTGTTATTTACAAAACTTCAAGCTAAGCCCCTCTCCTTAATAAGGAGAGGGGTGCTCGGAGAGCGGGGTGAGGTTCCGTCGTGTATTGGACGCTCAACTGAAAACGGCTATATTTAGAACAAATAGTAGGGAGCTAGATGCTCCCATTATTTTTATCTACAGAACTTACGCGATTGTCACAAGACTCGGATGGTGCCGTACCCTGATTGCCTTATTATTACGTTAAAAATTAGTCAGTGTACAAGCACCCTACAAAAAAATGTTCCAGAAACTTAGAACTAAACGGTAGTAAAATCGCTAGCATCAATTAGGCTAGAATCCACACCTTCGAGGATTGCTAATCTACCATTACCTGCTACGCGGATAATAGCTCCAGCAGCACTATCAGCAATTGTAAGATCACTAAAGCTCAAGCTACCATTTGACAAGGACAAAGAATCTTCTCCATCAACAAAATCCTTGATAATGTCTACACCTTCACCCAAAGTGAGGGCAAACACGTCGTTTCCATCACCACCAATTAGAACATCTAAACCTTTACCACCAATTAATGTATCAGCGCCTTTACCACCACTGAGTTCATCGCTTCCATTGCCTCCATTTAAGATATCCTTACCTTTACCACCATCTAAAATATCATAGCCGGAGCCACCAAATAAGAAGTCGCGGCCTCTGCCACCATCTAAACTATCAGCGCCGGCACCACCATTGATAACATCTCTGCCGCGCCCACCATTGATAATGTCGTTTCCGCCGTTACCAAATAAGTTATCATCGCCTCGCTTACCATCGATTTGGTCATTTCCACCTCTGCCGGTAATGCGATCGTTGGCGTTGGTTCCAGGTAGATTGTTATCGCTGGAGTCACCGAAGATGCTGTTGGTAGTGGAGTTACCTAAATTGATGTTCAGGCTAATATTTCCTTCATCACCAGCAAAACCATCGACTGCAATTTGATAGGTAGTTCCTGCTTGGACATCAAAATTGACCAAACTTGGACCAAAAAAACCGAACCCATCATCATTCTCTGCGACTAAATTTAAGGCATCTATAGCACTGCCGGTAAGTACAAATAATTGGGTGTCAAAATTACTCCCGTTAGTGTCAATGGTGACATTACCTGTAAAGGGTGCTGTCCAATTCCACCAAGCTGAATTTTCGATTGATATAAACGCTGAATTTTCTATTGCCTCCTCTTCTGGTTCTCTTGTAAAACCGACATTAGAACCTGTTGTCTGAACAATTGCCCCAGCTAGAGCATTTGAATCAGCAAAATCATCGTTGGTAAACAACATAAATGTCCTCTAATTTCTCTTGTGTAAGGGTTATAAAAGTGGAATAGCGAATCGCATCGGTGTGACTGACTAAGTCACCATCCATCCAGCCTCATTGAGTGTCATAAGGCAATCTCAAGCTGTTCAAGAGTTCAGCATGAGTATTGCTAAATGTACTCAAGGAGGCTGGATAGTCGAAAGGCTCCACTACTGATAATAATGTACGTGATTACTCGTAAACTTTGTGTTTAGTTTAATACATTTATTTTAAAGAAAAGATGAAGTGGATGAAGGTTATATTAACATCTAGCAAATAACCGTATAAAAAACGAGAATTGAAAAATATAGGCGATAAAGCACCATAAAGAACTCGATTTTTATCGCTAAATTAGGATTTTAAGTTTTATACTGAGTGATTAAATTACATCAAAAAATCTTGGTGTAAAATATGAGTAGTTCAATAGCCGGGAAACCTCACCCCGCCCGTTCGGGCACCCCTCTCCTTAGTAAGGAGAGGGGAAGGGGAGTAGTTTCGTGTATTGCATCCAACTGAAAACTGGTATATTCTAAGGGATTGAAGGGGAATGGCACGCTTTTTGCCTCCTTGATATGGCCAATTACAGATTACGAATTACAAATAATATTGACGGGAACCCATAAGAATTTTTTTAGAAGAAAAAAATTCTTATGGGAACCCTTGACGATCGCGCTTTTATCCATTAACAATTAACCTGCATAACCCTTTGCAATTAAGGAAAAGCTGGCAGTGGTTAACCAGGAAATACCATCTCCGCGTAAAGTCGTAGAAACAGATATTATTGCAGTTGCAGTTTACACTAATCAAGCCTTAGTGACGCGCCGTGGTGTAGTGGAGTTAAACGGAAACGAGCGGGAGTTGATAGTCTCCCAACTGCCAGTAACTTTGGAAACAGAGTCAGTGCGGGTTAGTGGTAAAGGTAATGTGGCAGTGCGTTTGTTGGGTGTGAATGTGGAGCGCGTTTACACCACAGAGTCGGTAGTGGCGCGAGTCTCGCAGTTAAATCAACAAATCGAGCAACTCGAAGCACAGAAGCGTCAGTTTCAAGCTCAAATGGATGCTTTGGCGTTACAGTCGCGGTTTATCGAAGGTTTGCGGGAGAAGACTGAAGAGCAATTTTCCATTAGTTTAGCGCGCAAAAGTGTTAGCCTCAGCGAAACTTTGGATTTACTCAACTTCCTTGGCAGTCAGTATACAGAATATGCGATCGCAACGGAAGATTATAAAAATCAACAGCAGGAATTAGAGAAGCAGTTGGAGGTGCTGTATGCTTCATTAAAACAAGTTCAGTTAACCCAACCTACTGTTAGTTTTAATTTAACCGTGGGAATTGAAGCCACAGATTTAGGGGAATTTGAGTTAGAAGTCTCTTATGCAGTCAACAGTGCCAGTTGGAAACCGCTTTACGATATTCGAGTTGATAGCAAAAGTAAAAGCGTTAATTTGGGATACTTGGCGCAAATCATTCAAAACACTGGCGAAGATTGGACAAATGTCTATTTAACACTTTCTACTGCCAAACCGGGAAGCGGTACTTTACCACCGAAGCCACAACCTTGGTATATTGATATGGAGCAACCGCCGATTATTCCTAGAAGAGGATTAAAGTTGGCAGCACAGCCAATGGCAGCACAATCTCGCAGCCTTAATATTGAAGCGGATGATTATTCTGAGGAAATCGAAGAATTAGAAGATGAAACTATTGCAGCAGATATAATTACAGCAGAAGTATCCCGAAAAGGAAACGTAGTTACCTTTAATTTAGATGGTGGTGGAAATATCCCTAGCGATGGTGCACCTCACAAAACTACAATTTTTCAAGATGATTATCCTTGTAATTTTAGCTATATAGTAATGCCGCGTTTGGTAAGCTTTACTTACTTACAAGCCAAGGTGAAAAATAATTCCGACGGTGTGACTTTATTACCGGGTAAAGCCAACATTTTTCGCGATAATATTTTTGTGGGAAGTTCTGATTTAGAAAATACAGTACCGGGTGAAGAATTTAAATTAAACTTGGGTATTGATGAAGGTTTGAAAATTGAACGGGATTTAGTCGAGCGTGAAGTCGATAAAAAGTTTATTGGTAATAGTCGTAAAATCACTTATGCATATCGATTGCAAATTACTAACTTACTCGATACAGTAGCGAATTTAGAACTTATCGAACAACTACCAGTAAGTCGCAACGAACAAATAAAAGTACGTCTAAATCGCACAAATCCCCAAATTCAAGCTGGCGAAATGGGAACATTGCAATGGAATTTAATTCTTGCGCCACAACAGAAACAAGATATTTATTATCAGTTTACCGTAGAATATCCACCGCAGTTAACGGTGATGGGGTTGGATATTTAAATTTTAGATTTTAGATTTTGGATTTTGGATTGAAAAAGTTGGGAGTTAGGAGTTAAGAGTTAGGAGTTAGTAGTTAGGAGTTAGGAGTTAGTAGTTAGGAGTTAGGAGTTAGGAGTTAAGAGTTAGGAGTTAGGAATTTTGAATGCCAGAATGCCAGAATACCAGAATTCTACCCATATACACAAATAGACCACAAAAAAAAAAAGAAAAAAGAAACAAACAAAAAAAGCAACACAAAGAGAAAAAAAAAAAAGACAAAAAAAAAAAGAGAAAAAGGAA
>JBHJJJ010000049.1:0-3046 GCA_050042755.1 Rivularia sp. (in: cyanobacteria) | reverse complement strand
TATTTGTCCGTTACGGAGTTGCGACTCTAAAAAAGTTTCGCGATCTGCAGCAAAAGCATGAAAAAATATCTGACGATATGCTGCTTCGATCAGATTATTCATATCTGATGTAGAAAGCAAGTTTTCAGTAGAGTAAATTTTGGGTTGTTCTTCACCTGGTTGTTCGTATCCAGCTACACGCTGATTTTGACTAGAAGGGGCATACTCTAACAAAGGAATAGCCACGCGATAACCTCCATGTTTTTAATGAAATTTAATAACTTTACAAGATATATTAAGATGGCAGCTTAATTGTAACCCGTAATTTATCATTAAAATTTACGAAACTTAACTGCTCCTCACGAGCACCCATAGGATTTTTTTCTTCTAAAAAAATTCTTATGGGAACCCTTCACAGCTAAATTTTACAGAAATGCACTGCTTGTCGGTAATCCTAGGGCAGGCTACAGGTACTTGGAAGGTAATTAACTTTCTTTACCATCCCAAAACAGAATAAAACTGTCTTGCATCAAGAACTTCTCGATCTTCAAAATTAGGAGTTACCTCTTGGGTAGTGGAATTGTCGGTTGTCTCGTCAACGCGGGTTTCAACGCAAAATGATGCACTATTGAACCCACCAAAACGCTTAATAGTGCTCGTACGCATTCTCATATTTGGACTAGCAAACCAAAATCGTTCGATGGAACTCATGGTGTCATATTCAGTTGTAAGCACCAACCCACCTTCATCATCCATATGAAAACGGCCAACTACGGGGACAATTTCTGCATAACCCCTTTCGCGGAGCAATCTGCCTCTGGTGGGATTATCTTCATCAGGTACGATCGCAAACACCGTATTTCCTTCGTGGTTTTCTTCATCCTCTTTATCCCAGGCCATTGTTCCCAACCAACTCACATGAGATCCACCCACAGTGATACTTGGCGAGACTTGATGCATTTCGCATAGGGCAATTATTTGTGGAGAATCTGCTTCTAAGCTTTGCACTTCAATATTTGATTCTCCAATTTCCGAACGCTTGAATGCAAGGTGATGGGTTGTACGAGACGAATGCCACCGACCAGCACTTTGCTGAAAGAATTTTACCGCGTCCATCTTTAAATATAACTCCTAATTTTTAATTGTTAAATTTTGATTTTAGGAACGAGACTTTACGAGTTTTTTCTTTTAATCGCTTGATTTCTAGATTACCAAAAAATATGACCGGCAATCTATGAGAGGGCAAGCTCCGTGTATTTATAGCGGCGTAAGCCCGAACTAAAGCGACTTTAGTCGCCGTCAGTTTCATCGGCAATAAATATACCTTCGCTCTTGAAGCAGCGGGTGTAATTTGTCTTTTACGATACAATCTCCAAAATTCTCTTGGTGTAGTAATAGACATATTCTCCTATTCTCCGGGTCAAGGGCTCCCTGCCAAATTTTTTTCTCCTAAAAAAATTCTCACGGGTACCCGTCAAGTAGACAGTAAATTGATATGATATATTTCCTAACGCGTAAATTTTTTTTACTTCATTTGTAAATAGCTTGACAAAATAGACACTCTGTATTTGTTAAGGTAAGCTAGTATGAAGTCGAAAAAATGCTAGTAACATGGAGTGCTTGCATCAATGGGGGCTAAATTGCCTATTGCTGAATGCCAGTTTTCTTCATTAGCTAGTAGTTAGTTAACTGTGTAATTGCAAAAAGTATTCTCCGCAGGAGTGAATTATGGATTTTCCAATGGAACTCACTTTAGAGCAAAAATTTCGTCTAGAAAATTTAAAAAAGCAAGTGACTGAATTAAGTAAAGAAGAAGCTCAAGTCTATTTGTTAGAAGTTTTAAGGCAGATGATGGTAAAAGATAATATGGTTAAACATCTAATCAAACAAGCTTAAAGCTGAATAATTGGATTTTAGATAAAAAATAATTGTTCGCAGATTAATTACGCGAACAAACCACGAAAGCGTAACTTTTCTACCTCAGTTGTTTATTGCGTTGAGTAAAACAACTCTATGGCAAGAAAAATTACGCATATTTCTCTTTGTAATTGTTATTTTTAATTTCTTTTTTGGCAATGGGATACTTAGAATGCCGAGGAAAAATACTTAAATTCCCTGGCAGTTTGGGAGAATTTCCAGGCTTCCCAACCTCGGAAATAATTCTCCCAAAATCACTTGTATTACCTTCGCAAGGATGGGGCTCAAGGGAAGGATAAGAAGCCCCAGTTGCTAACAATCAACGTTCTCGGGCATTAAACTTTGATACCATTTCCACACGAGACAATGCACTAACTGCCGACTCTCGCACATAGTCATCAGTAGATTCATCTTCAGTCAAAGATGTCAATATTTCTACAACTCGGCTACCCCCAATAGACGCAAGGGCATTCACAAGAGAAATTGCCAGCGCCGGGTTATCCGTGGCTTGCAGTGCCTCCACCAAAATATCCACAGCGGGAGAGCCAATCTCCCCCAAAGCCATGGCAGCAGCAATATTAACTACGGGATTGGTGTCATCCAGAGCAGTCTTTAAGCCTTCCATCCCTACAGCAGGAAAGGCTGTATCTGAATTATTAATGGCGACTTGCGCCAGTGCTTTTGCTGCACTCCCCCTAACTGTAACATTGTCACTATTGAGCAATGCCTCAACCAATGGATTTACCGTATCAATACCCACTGCTCCTAAAGCTTTCACTGCTGCCCGCCGATAGGTAGTATCCTCTTCATCCAGAATGCTCATCAACCGGGGGATAGTTGTTTCATCACGATTCTCAGCTATTTCCCACATTGCCCGTTGCTGTAGGTGGGGGTTGGGATGTTTCAGTTGTTGGAATAGTTTTTCTGTTGACATATATCAATTATCAATTATCAATTATCAGTTATCAATTATCAATTAACAGTTAACAATTATCAATTTCTCCTCATATAAAGTCCCTAAAATATGCCTTATTGCTAAGTCTTATTATTACTTATTACTTATTACTTATTACTTATTACTTATTACTTATTACTTATTACTTATTACTTATTACTTATTACTTATTACTTATTACTTATTACTTATTAC
>JBHJJJ010000048.1:0-8506 GCA_050042755.1 Rivularia sp. (in: cyanobacteria) | reverse complement strand
GTCCACTCCAGTAAGCTCATATATATTTTAGACTTGCTCGTTAATAGAACAAAGTACCAGCTTGGGATCAGCAGCTCTCAAAGTTTTATAAGCCAATACTAAATCACCCATCCCGGATCTATCCATTAAACTAATATCTTTTAAATCTACCAATACAATTTTTGGTTTACCTTGTAATATTTTAATAACTTCTTCCCGAAAATCTTGTGATTTAGTTGCATCTAAAACACCACTGGGTTGAATAACTTTAATATGCTCTGTCATAATTTCTCAGTATTTTTACGGCAAAAAAACGTTTACTATTTTAACCTAGATCAATCATAATTCATTTAATGACAACTTGCCAGCGAATAGCTTCTCAATTAACAGTAATAAATTGAAATATTAAATTCATAAACAATCACATATATCTATGAATGGTAAAGCCTATTAGATAGCAAGATGGAAGGAATTAGCAAGCAGTAGCAAAGCAAAATAAATCTCGCGATCGAAATATAAGTAGATAGCATTAATAGACATCGGTTCTGGTTGGCACATATTTAATTTTCGGAGATGTCTAATAACTAAGGATAGTAAAATACTAGGTGGCGTAAGTTCTCTATGCTATTTATTTACTTGATACCGCGGGTAGATCTTAAAAAGTGCCTGAACTATGCAAAAACCAAGCTATCTGGCCTTAATTGCTTGCGAACGATCGTCATCATATAAAGTCCATTACTAATTACTTATGCTTGACGGGCACCCATGATGAAGGGGAATTGAAATTATGAACTCACTTCCTTGTCCAGATTTAGAAATACATTCTATTGAACCACTATGTTGTTCAGTAATGATTTGGTAACTAATAGAAAGACCTATACCAGTACCTTTACCTACAGATTTCGTTGTAAAGAAAGGGTCAAATAATTTTCCTTGAATATCTTCTGGTATTCCTATCCCATTATCAGCAATGCGAATAGTTACCTTATTGGACTCAACAAGTTGGGTGCGAATTTTAATTTGAAGGTTGCTATTCATTTGTTTTTTGAATTCTATTGATTCTTCTAAAGCATCTAAAGCATTTGCTAAAATGTTCATAAAAACCTGATTGAGTTGACCGGGATAACACTCTAAGAGTGGTACATTTCCATACTCTTTGATAATTTTAATTTCAGGACGTTCGGCTTTAGCTTTAATTCGATTTTCTAAAATCATTAAAGTACTATCTAACCCTTGATGAATATCAAATTTTTTCATTTGGACTCCATCCGTGGAGAAAATACGCAAAGATGCGACAATTTCTCGGATACGCTGGGATCCTATTTTCATCGAATCGAGCAGTTTGGGTAAATCTTCTAAAAGGAATTTTAAATCTACTTCTTCGATTAATTCCTGTATTTCTGATGATGGCTGAGGATAGTATTCTTGATAAAGATGAACCAGTTTTAAGAGGTCTTGAGCGTAATTATTAGCATGATTAATATTGCCGTAAATAAAGTTTACAGGATTATTAATTTCGTGGGCTACCCCTGCAACCAAATTACCCAATGAGGACATTTTTTCGCTTTGCACTAACTGCATTTGAGCATTTTGCAGTTCGCTTAGAGCTGCTTCTAATTCTTGTGTTTGCTGCTTTAACTGCGTCTCTGCCTGTTTACGTTCGCTAATATTAAATGATGTTCCTACAATGCGATAAATCTTACCTTCTGCATTCCTTAAAGGATTAAGTGTAGTCAACCAACAATTTTCTCTCTCTTGAAAAACTAGATTTTCTTCATAACTTATAGGTATACCTGCTTCCAAGCATCTAATATATTGTTGACGTATTTTCGTACCTTGAACGTCACCAAAAAGTTCTTCTGGAAATTTACTGATTGTATCTGAAGCATTTATACCTGTAGCTTTCTCAGTTGCACAATTCCAATCAGCATAAACCAATTCGCCATTATCTAAAATATTGACAACAAAAATAAGTTGTTCGACTCCTTGATAAATACTGCGGAGAAATTGCTCTTGTTCTTGTAAAGTTGCGCTCGCGAGTTCCGCTTCGGTAATATCAAGCACCATAGAAGCAACACCAATGACTTCACCATTCGCAGCAATCAAGGGATTGTTATACCATTCGCAAATAATCGTTTTACCATGCTTAGTAATATTTTCAATTACGATTCGAGCTCCCCCACGCTGTGACAATAATGCAGTTTTTAAATGATGTATCTGCTCTCTAGCAGTTTGGGAAACTATAAACTCAAAAGAACTACCGTAAGCTTCCTCTTTCCTATATCCAAAAATCTTTTCTGCGCACCGATTCCATTCTTTTATCTGGAAATTCGTATCCCATTCGATGGCAGCTAAAGGTGTTTGTTCAATCAACAGTGCTAATCTTTGCTGAGAGGCTAAAAGTTCAGATTGTGCTGAGTGACGCTCGCTAATCTCTTTTTGTAAAGCTCGGTTGCTTTGCATTAATTGCTGAGTTCGTTCTTCCACTCGCTTTTCTAAGTCTGCATAAGCTCTTTTCAGCGCTCTTTCTGCTTTTTTTAAACGAGTGACATCTGTTACTACTCCATCCCAAATAATCGAACCATCTGCTTGTTTTTCGGGACGGGATGAGGCTTGTATCCATTTTACTTGCCCAGAATTTAAAACAATTTTTCCTTCCCATTGCCAAGGTTGTAAACTTTGAGCAGAAGTCGCAATGGATTTTTCAAAGTCTTCACGCTCATCTCGATGAACGCAGGAAATAAACAAACTAGCATCTGCTATAACTTGTTCTGGTGAAAGTTCGTAGATTTCAAAACAACCGGAACTAATATAAGGAAAGCTTAATTGTCCATCAGCCCCAAGTTTAAATTGAAATAACATACCCGGAACATTTGCAGACAGTTTCTGTAGCTTTTCTTCGCTCAATCGAAACTGATTTTCTATTACTTGACGTTGTTTAATTTCCTTTTGTAAATGAGTAACTACCTTAGTCAGTTCGGAAGTTCGCTGATGTACTCTAATTTCTAACTCTTCATATAACTTCTGTAAAGTAACTTCTACTTCCTTGGATTCAGTAATATCTTGTAAGGTTCCTAAAATATTAGTCACCTTTCCTTGAGCGTCGAAAATCGGAATTGTGTTAATTTCCAACCAACATTGTCTGCCATCTGCTTGCAGTTGTGGTTTAACAATGGTTTCAGGTGCTTTAGATTCAATAGTGCGACTATCATTAAGGCGAAACCAATTAGCTTCCTCTTCTTTCCAAGGTAAATCAAAATCAGTTTTACCTTTAATTAATTTTGGATCTCCTACTCCTGCAATTTCGGCAAAAAACTTATTACACCCTTGATATATCGAATCGGGATCTTTCCAAAAAAGTGCTTGCGGAATATTATCTAAAACTCTTTCTAAAAATTGCTTAGAGGAACGCAGTCGTGCTTCCACCTGAAAATGCTGGGCTATTTGTTGTGTTAACTCTCGAATGCTTACAATTAGAAACTGATTTCCTGCCTCATCCTTAAATACGCATTTTTTAATAGAGACAAAACGTTTATTACCTTGACTGTCTGTAACACATTCGTCGGATTCGTTTTGGTTCGAGGTAGTAAAAATAAATTCATCTTTTTCCCAAGAAGCATCCGCAACTTTATCATCAAACAAGTCAAAATCGGACTTACCAATAATTTCTTCTCTACTACGTCCAATAAAATTACAATAGGCATCATTCGCCAGCACCCTATAATGTTGGCGATCTTTGACAAAAATTGGATCGGAAGTACCATTAATTACCTGAAGTAAAAAACCAGCAGAAAAATTTTCTTCTGGCTGCGTTTGACAATCTTCTTCAACTGTTGCCTCCTGACTAAGGGAGGATTCATTTATTTGTTTATCTTTATTCATCCCCAAAATCCTTTTGCCGTAAGGGTTTTAGCTTCCGTTATATGCCTGCTCTAAATACACAACCTCAGATACACTTCATTAGTATTCCCGAAATTTATTATCTTTCAACATTTATCACTAAAAATTTCTACAGTTAATAGTTAAAAATTTTCTATCTGTAATTCCTAACTCCGCGAGCTTCTCCTCATCTCCCATCCTTTCTAAACCGGACTCACTTTCGCTCGATAAAGTAACTTATCTCGTTGACGGTAGCCAGTATAACGTACCTTGACTTTTTGTTTTATTTGTGTATTGCCTTCGATTAGCTGATGGATTTCAGGTTGATAGGGCAATTCTGCACCTACGGAAGCAATAGCTTCGACTCCCCATTCTTGTAAAAGTCTATTTAAGGGTTTTTCTATTAATGGAATTATATTGGCTGCTGGTAACTGGCGATTCTCTCGGGCTTTGTGTGCTGCTGTCGGAAATTGAATTAATAATGATTCGAGCAGTTGTAAACTCGATTGCTGGAACTGAGAAAGCAATAATTGTTCTTGATTTTCTAATTGCTTCTGTAAGCGTTCGTATTCTTTTTTTAAATCTGCTATTTCCTGTGATGAATGCTGAGTTGACGCTTGCTGTTTGATTAATTCTGTTTCAGAAAAATGATTTATCAATTCACTTAAGTCTATTTGTAGTACTTGCGCTATTTTTACCAAAAATTCTAAGCGTATTTGCTGAATTTCTCCTTTACGCAAGCGCTGTATTTGATATTCGGAAACTCCAGCAAGTTTACTCAAAGCTTTGAAACTAGAAATATCTTTTTGATGCATTAATTCAATTAGTTTTTGAGTAAAATCGATTTTATTTTGATTTATTGATGTCATGATAAATAAAGTTAAAGGTGACAGGTTAAATGTGAAAGTTTAAAGGATATTTTATTTCAAAGATTGTTATTTTGAAATGCTTTGGGGTTCGGAGTCAAGGGTTCCCATTAAAATTTTTTTATCAGAAAAAATTAATGGGTGCCCGTCAACCCTCAGTAGCGCAGAGGGAGGAAGTAAGGAGTTTATGTAATCTCCCATGTAGGAAGTTATTACAATCAAAGCTGATAAGAAAATGAATATCGATCTAAAAGATGCCTTACAAGTACAATTAAACCAATCGCTTCGTTTTACAGGTTGTTTGGGTGTAAATGTGGCGATAAATGATGATAAACACGGGTTTTGGTTGGGAAGCAGTGGTTTTTCTGATATTTATGTCCAGAAAAATCTCGATACTAATCAATTATTTTATATTTACAGTATTACTAAAACTTTTGTTTCTGTTTGCTTATTACGTTTAGTTCAAGATGGATTTTTGGGTTTAGATGATGCCATTAATAAATGGTTACCGAGCATATCATTTTCTAATTCTGTAACGTTACGACGGTTATTAAATCATACCAGCGGTGTACCAAGTTACACTAATCTGAAGGAGTACGAACCTGCCGTTAGAGAAAACCCTTCGATTCCTTGGACTCATGAAAAAGTCATTGAATTAACTTGTACTGGTAAATTAGATTTTCAACCTGGTGAATCATGGAGTTATTCAAATACCGGTTATATGTTGCTTTATGAAGTAATTGAAACTGTTAGCAATAAAAGTTTTGCTGAAGTATTACAAGAACAGATTTTTTCTGTTTTAGATTTAGAAAATACTTATGTTGCTCATGATGTGGATACAGAAAGTATTTTGACACCGGGTTATTGTCGATATTTAAATTCGGAATTAAGAATTGAAAATGTCATTCCTCGCTATCATCCCGATTGGTGTGCTACCGGATTAATTGTTTCTACTGTGGAAGATGTGGTGAAATTCTTTGAAGCTGTTTTTTCGGGTAAGTTATTAGATACTCAACATTTAGAAGAAATGCAAACCTTGGTTAATATCGGTAAAGCTCAAGGTTGGTATAGAAAACCTTGTTACGGTTTGGGTATAATGGCAGATCCAGAATCTAGGTATGGAATTAAATATGGTCATGGTGGTGATGGTCCAGGTTACAATACTTGGGCGATGCATTTACCGGATTTTCACGGTCGTAAGTTGTGTTTGGCTGTTTTTTGCTATACTTCGATGGTTCAACATCCTTATGGGATGGTTAGGGATTTGTTGATGGTTTTGGAAAATACTGGCTATTAAACCCACATTCCGCACGCCAAATTGTAGTATATAAAGTAATACGGAAATTATCGTTAGCTTTTCTTTTTGTACGTGTAAACACTTCAAAAGTTATTTTAAATAGCACTCAATAATTATGGTTGTTACGTATTACATAGTGGAGTGCGGAATATAGGATTAAACATCCCAAGCAGTATTTTGCAGTACAAACCGATAGCCATCTGGATCTTCAAAGGTTACTCCACGTCTATCCCAGTATGGATTATAGGATTTTACGGGTTGATATCCAGATACTTTCATGATGTGACCTATCGTTATGTATTAAATAGTTTGTTGTATATTCTGATTACCACCCCGATGGTGTGACATACAACGAGGCAGTATATGGGCTTCAAAAAGCGCCTCACACCGATGGTTAAAGGGATGGCGCTTAAATGGTAGGTTTGAACATTTACAAGCACGTATATTAGCGATTACCTTCGGTAGAGCTTCGCTTAACGCCCATGAGAGAGGGCTTATAAATTGGGACTTTGGCGCGAGCGGCTCTTTTTCCCCCTGGAAAGGGCGGAGGTGAGGAAGTTGCTTATGGTAGTAATGGAAAGGTTAGTTATTGGAATAAATGCTTACAGTTATGAAAATCTTAATAACCTTAAAGCACCTGCACAAGATGCAGAAGCCGTAGCACAGTTATTAGAGAAATACGGTGATTTTAAAGTTAGACGACTGCCCGCCGTCAAAGATAAGGAAAATAACACTATAAAGCTTGGTCAAAAAACCAAAGTCAATCTGAATCAATTAGAAGAATCAATAGTCCAACTTTTTAAACCAGAAGGAAAATCCCCAGATACAGCACTACTATATTTCTCTGGACATGGATTATGCAGAAATCAAGGTATATGAATCATTTTATAAAGAGGAGCAAGCTGTTTGTAAACACATTTTTTTAGGACTTACGCAGTTAGGAGAGGGTACAGAAGATACCCGCAGACGTTGTTTTCAAAAAGATTTTGTCAATAAACTTTATTCAGAAGAAATTGTTGATAAAGTTATTCAAAAATTAGTTGACGAAAAGTTAATTGTTACTAGTGAAATAGTAGCGAAGGGAAGTAAATTGGAAAGAGTTCCGGTAGTTGATGTTGCCCATGAAGCGCTGATTCGTTACTGGAAGCTTTTACCAAAAAATTGGGTTTAAAGCCCCGTGGTTCCAGCACGGCTTTATTTTATTTTATTATTTTATCCGCAATATTGTGTGATAAAGTATTGCGTATGATAGTAAGAGAAGCGACTTGCTACTAAACGGAACCAAGGAGCAATACCAAGCAATTGACTCTGCAATTCGTACTGCCCAGTTTATTAGAAACAAAGCAGTTCGTTATTGGATGGATAATCAAGGGGTTGGGAAAACTGACTTATATAAGCTATGTTCATATTTAGCACGCGAATTCGACTTTGCTCTAAAGTTAAACTCTGCTGCTCGTCAAGCCAGTGCTGAAAGGGCTTGGGCTGCTATCTCTAGTTTTTATAAGCGCTGTAAAAAGCAGGAGAAAAATAAAGGATATCCGAAATTTAAAAAACATTGCCGTTCTGTAGAGTACAAGGTTTCGGGATGGAAACTATCCCCCGATTGCACGAGCATCAATTTTACTGATGGATTTAATGCAGGGACATTTTCTTTATTTTGTAATAAGGAAACACCCATTGACCTTAGTAGGATTAAGATTAACCGTGTACGAGTAATTAGAAGAGCGGACGGTTATCATGTTCAATTCTGTTTTGATGCTGACCGCAAAGAAGTTGGGGAATTCACTGGTAAGGTTGTTGGATTGGACTTGGGGTTAAAATATTTCACCAAAGACCAAAATGATAATGCTGTAATTTATCCCCAATTCTTGAGAAAGTCAGAACCCAGACTCAAAAAAGCTCAAAAGCGGTTAAGCAAAAAGTTTGTTAAAGGCAAAAAACCTCAATCAATTAATTATCACAAGTCGCGAAAACGATTAGGTAAAATTCATCTTAAAATCCAAAGACAGCGTAAAGATTGGGCTATAAAGCAAGCCCGATGCGTAGTTAACTCTAACGATGTGATTGTCTATGAAGATTTGAAGATTGCGAACATGACCAAAAATCACCATTTGGCTAAATCGATTTCTGACGCTAGTTGGTATCAGTTCACTCAATGGTTAGACTACTATGGGAAAATCTGGGATAAAGCAGTAGTAGCGGTATCGCCTAACTACACAAGCCAGGACTGTAGTCCGAAGTGGACATAGAATAAAAAAATCACTTAGTACTCGAACTCATTCATGTTCTAAATGTGGTTTTGATATATGCCGTGATACGAATGCGGCTATTAATATCCTCAAAAAGGGTTTTACAACAGCTACATAAAAGTTAAACAATCTTATATTTTGTTGCACTTTTAACAGGGTATTATGGGGTTATAGTTTAACTTTTTCCCAGCCAGATACGCCCGATATCTGCCAGAGGATAGATATTGGCACGCTTG
>JBHJJJ010000047.1:0-18747 GCA_050042755.1 Rivularia sp. (in: cyanobacteria) | reverse complement strand
GTTCTTGTTTATCTAAAAGCGGTACGCATAAATCCGAACGCATATTGTCAGCATCAAGCATATATCTTGAATCTTCGCAAATATCATCTACTATTTGAGGTTTACCGTTTTTTGCTACCCAGCCAGTAATACCTTCTTCTATGCTTGTAGGTATAAGGACATTTCTAAATGTATCTTTTGGATAATGGGCTCTCGTTTCTAGTTCGCGATTATTCCGTAGAAGTAAGCGAATACTTCCAAAATCAGCTTCTGTTTTTTCTACTGCTCGCTGTATAATTAGACTAAGAAGTTTATCCTCTTCTAAAGTAGTTATCAACTCTCGCTCAATATCACTAAGAGCGTCAAACGATGATTGTAGCCATCGTAGATTTTGAATCGCGTAAGCAGCAGAAGAAGCTAGGGTTTCAATTAAGTCTTGCTCGTCTTTTGAGAAAGTGCAAATTCGTCGGTATAGAATAAACATCCCCCCGACAACTTCTTCACCTACTTTGATTAAAATAGCAGCTACAGATTTTATTTCTTCTTGTTTAACATAGTTTGAATCTTTAAACATCTCGCTACTATCTAAAGAAGACTCATAAATATTGGTGCCATGTTTAATTAATATTAATGACTTGTCATCTCGATTAAGCTCAGGATACTTATCCCGTTCTTGAATGAATCTTCCTACAATTTTTAATGGTTTGAAAAATTGATTATGAGTCTGGGAATATTCATTGAAAATAACAATATCAGCCCCAACAATATTGCCTATTTCCCATATAATACGCTGCTGTAAAACTTCTTTTTCTGTTTCATGAATCAGAGATTGAGAAAATAAGTGGAGATTCCCTATTTCAGTTTCTTGAGCTTTTTTATCTGCTTTGACTGTGGCATGCAAAATGGCGTTATTAGCACGACTTGCAAATAGATTTAATAAAAATATTTCATCTTCAGTGAATTGACGCTCATCGTGAAATTCTAAATGCAAAAAACCTTCTTTTTCCTCAACTTGCAATGGAAAAGCTACCATTGCTTTACTTTTTTTACCTAAGAGTTTTGCTAAATTATTAAGACAATTGTGCTGAGAAGTTGTGACAAATATTGGTTTCCCTTCTTGCAAAGCTTCTTTACCTAATTCTTGTTTGCGATAAGTAAAATTTTCCCATATATTTTCAGTAACTTTACCATTAAGAACTTGATAAATATAACGTTTATCTTCTGGCTGATAGATAAAATCTATAGCAGCGACATCAGCTTTTAAAATACGCCGAGCATTTTCGGCAATCACTTCTAAAACATAAGAGAGTTGTGTACGACGTATTTTGAGAGACTGCTGAGCAACAAGTTTCGCTGATGCAATTGCTTGCTCTACAGTAATTTGTTTAGTTGATTTTTCATAACCTAGATTTACCGTGCCAATTACTTGAAAACTGCCTTCAGTTAATTGATTTTCTTCAATTTCTAAAACAGTACGATAACCATCATCGGTTTTTTCTTCGGTGATTACTTTCCACTCACACTTTTCAAACCAATCTTCAACGATGTTTCCACTTTTGTCCCAATATAAAAGAATGGGAGTAAAAATACGGATATTATCTTTGTGGTTATATTCTTGATAAATCCACTTGTCAAATCGCCTATCCCATCCAGAGATAATTTCAGTATGGCGGGTTTTAACTATATCTGCTCGCAAATGCCTTAAATGTGGTTTTTTGTCAAGATAATACTTGCATTTAATAGATGTATTGGCTGTAGAGCCAGTTTCGTATACCGTCTCAATAATATTTTTTTCCCGATTAATTAAGGCTATTAAAGCCAAGTCAAAACCAAAAGGCGATTGAAGTTCCTGACAAATATCCTCGAAAATAGCTTCAGTATTAGATAATTCTGAAATAGCTTGTTGTATCTGCTTTTCAACCTCCAGCATTTCTTCGAGGAGGAATTTATTATTTTCTTGTTCGCCAGCCATAATATCCCCTTTATTTTTTCACAGAAGTATAATTTCGGATTAAAATCTAATGAACGATTATTTGATGGCGGAATTTTCTGCAAATTCAGCCCAAATATAGCTTTTATCTATTCTGAAAAATAATGATTTGACTGCTAATAAGTAAGTCGGCACAAATAAACCAAGCTATATTACAGAATGTAAATTACTCTCAAACCCTTATTCCTATTGCCTTTTGTATGACAGCCTTTTGCCTTATCCTAATTACTATTTTCAATGCCAACCTACTTAAGTACTTCAAATATCTGAAATAGATTGCTGAATAGCTAAATAAATAATAGTTTTTTAAGTTAAATAAAGAAGTGATCTAAAATACTTGTAATTATTTATTAATCAAAAATAATAATCTCTGATTTTTATAGTATAAAAAATAACAGTTAATCTAAATTAGCATTTTGCATGATTTTCAATTCTAATTAAAAATCACTTTTTACCATTTTCAAAAAAACAAGATCAAATTGAATTTAGGGTAATACATAACTGATAGTCTTTCCCACTTCATAAGAAAAACTGAATGTCATAAAACTTTTTTTTAATGAAATAACTAATTATTGATGCTGTAATTACTTCTTTCATTAATAGTTTTTGTTTTGTTAAATTTGTCTCTTAAATAATTCCATGTAGGTAAATAACTTATACCATTTCTTTATAAAGATGCGCCAAATTTAGCCAACCTGCGTTGGCTTTGTGCGGGTAGCTCCAGCCTTCGAGGCTGAGAGCGATTCAGCGCAGCCTCATACAGAATTGGTATTAATCTATAAATTCCGATTCATGAATTTCTTCAATAGATTGAGACGCATTCAAAGAATTAGATACTTCAGGTTGAGAAGCAGCATCCAACTGTTGCTGTTGTGTAAATGTTTCTGCTGGTAATTCACCTAAATAACTACCAAAAAGCTTTTCATAATTGGAAGCAACTGCCAAAAATGCTCCACCTAAAATATAAATTGGTAAAGGTAGAGTAAATTGCTGTACCCAATCAAATAGCTGTGCGAAAGCAAACAGTACTACGAAGCAAATAAACCAAATTTTCATATTTTTATCCATAAAGCCACAGGTAACTAAAGCTGTAATAGTTATTTGTTGCATGATACTTTATGAATGGCAGCTACAACAACGGGGGAGGATACGCTTTTCAATACTCATTTTTGGTATCCCGTTATAATGCTGAAATATTGAATACAAGGTGCATTCAGAGGATATTAATAGTCGGAAAACTAACCTTCAAGAGATAATTAGTCAAAATTAATGACAATTCTCAGTGAAAATCTGGGAATCATGTACTTAGCAGATATTCCATATCTAGGTGCAGGCGCTGTCAGACGAATGACTTATCCTTCCTCAAAACATCCAATTTCCCAACCCAATAATCAGAAGCATGAAACAGCTTCTGGAATTTCGTCAGGATGGCGTTTTAATCCTTTTTCCTGGATAATTAACCGCCTCACTCTCCAAAAAAAGATTTGTTTAGTATCTGCTGTTGCACTTGGTATGACTCTAGGGGGTACTGGTTTTGGCTTGAGTATCGGCAATTCTTGGGTTAATCAAGCAAATGAGGAGAGGAAGAGTATTCGTCAAGAATTAAAACTTTTGAATAACTTGCTGAATACTACTTTAAATTTACAACCAATTAGCGAGATTTATCCTTATCTAGAAAAACCCCAAGAATTTCAAGAAGCAAAGTCAAGAGTCATGGACAAAATAAGCAACTTTCACGCATTGTTAGCCGAAGCTAATACAAGTACTTTAAGGACTTTTAAGCCGTTAATTCAGGAGTATAAGCCAAGTTTAAAACAATTTGCTCAAGATTCAGAAAATACTTTAAAACAAATTGACTCAAATAAATTAAAGTCAACCGAAGTTGAAGTCAAACAATTACTCGCTAATTTAGCAGCAAGTGATTCTCGTCTCAAAACCTTGGAATTTGTAAATGATTTACAAGTTTTGGTGGAATCTATAGAAGCGGAATATGACAAGGCAGAAAATGACTTAATTCAAGCGCAAATGCTGCGATTGATAATTTTCATTCTTAGTCTTGTTTTGTCTTTAACTATTGCTTTGTTTTTCGCTATTTACACTAGTCGGATGATTGCTAAACCGATTTTAACAATTACCGATATCACTCAAAAAGCCCTAGAAGAAGCAAACTACGATGTACAAATACCCGTAACGGCAAATATAGAAGCTAGGAAAATCGCGACTTCAGTAAATGAACTATTTGAGCATATAAAAATACACATTAAATCGAAAGAACAAGCCAAAATATCTGCCGATGCTGCTAGTTATGCTAAAAGCGAATTTATGGCGAATATGAGTCACGAACTCCGTACGCCTTTAAATGGGATTTTGGGTTATACCCAAATCATTCAAAATTCATCTAATCTATCGTCAAAAGAACAGCGAGGGATAGAAATTATTCACCGCTGCGGTAAACATTTATTAACTTTAATCAATGATATTCTTGATTTTTCCAAAATAGAATCACATCAGATAAAGCTTCATCCTAGCGATTTTCATCTTCCTTCATTTGTACAAGGAATCGTAGAAATATGCCGTATAAAAACCGAACAAAAAGGTTTATTTTTTATTTACTCAACTCCAGATAATTTACCATCTGGTATTACTTTTGATAAAAGACGTTTGCGACAAGTATTGATAAATTTGCTGAGCAATGCGGTCAAATTTACTGAAATCGGTTGTGTTACTTTACAGGTAGAGGTATTAGAAATAAAAAAAGAAAATTTTTCAGAAAAAGTTAGATTACTTTTCCATATTGAAGATACTGGTATAGGTATGAAACCCGAGCTATTAAATAAAATATTTTTACCATTCGAGCAATTAGGTGAAACTAAAAATAAATCAGATGGTACTGGGCTTGGATTAGCTTTGAGTCAAAAAATTGTTGAAATGATGAATAGTACAATAAAAGTCAAGAGTCAGTTAGATGTGGGAAGCATATTTCAATTTGAGATAGAATGCCCAGTTGCTGAAGATTGGACAGAAGCAAGCAGTATCATTCGTACTGGCAAAATTGTTGGTTATACAGGTAATAAAAAGCAAATTTTAATTGTAGATGATAGATGGGAAAATCGCTCTTTATTTATCAATTTATTATCGTATCTAGGGTTTGAATTAATAGAAGCAGAAAATGGTCGAGATGGATTAGAAAAAGCAATTAAATACCAGCCAGATCTAATTATTTCTGATATCAAAATGCCAATTATGGATGGATGGCAGATGCTCGAAGAAATCCGCAAAATAGATAAATTACAAAATACTTTATTCATATTTTGCTCTGTGATGACATCTGATACTGAAAATAGAAAAGCTCTTAAAGCAGGAGCAAGTCACTTTTTAAATAAACCAGTAAAATCTAAGGAGTTATATCGTGTATTAGCAAAGCAATTACAATTCACTTGGCTTTATAGCAATGATGAACGTACAAAATCATTTGTGGCAAAATCATCGATCAAAAATAAGATCATTATTCCGCCTGCTTCGGAATTAAAAATGTTACTTGAATTCGCTAAGAAAGGTAAAATAAAAGGTATACAAAAAGAATTGGATAAAATTTCAAAATCTGATAAACAATACCAAGATTTTGTCAATGAACTAGATTCATTTGTCAAATGTTTTAATATCAAAAAAATTCGTGAATTCCTTCAAGATAATATCAAATAATAATATCATCGATTTATTTGGAATAAAAGAGATTAATATGATAAATAATAATTGGAGTAATATGAATTTATCTTGCGAGCCAGAATTTGACTTGAATAAAAAACTAGAAACAATTTTAGTAATTGACGATAGTCCAACCAACTTAGAGATTTTGCATGATGTGTTGGGAGGTGCTGGTTATGAAGTTTTAGTTGAAATGGATGGTGTTAGTGGGATTGAGCAAGTTGAAAGCAATCCTCCTGACTTAATATTATTAGATGTGATGATGCCGAAAATAGACGGGTTTGAAACCTGTCGTAGATTGCAAGAAAATCCATCTACAAAACATATTCCGATTATTTTTATAACTGCACTTACAGAGGCGGAAGAAAAAGTGAAAGGCTTAAGTTTAGGTGCTGTAGATTATATTACTAAACCATTTGAACAAGAGGAAGTTTTAGCCAGAATTAATCTACATCTTAAATTACGTAAGTTAAATTTAGAATTAGATAAGCAAAAACAAGAGTTAGAGAGACGAGTGAAAGAGCGAACTTTTGAACTTTCTCAAGCTTTGGATGAATTAAAACAAACTCAGTTACAGTTAGTTCAAACAGAAAAAATTTCTTCTTTAGGACAATTAGTTGCTGGTGTTGCTCACGAAATTAACAATCCTATAGGTTTTATTTCTACTAATTTATATTACGCTGACCAATACATTGAAGATTTACTGAAGTTGGTACATATTTTTCAAGCAAATTGCTCTAATCCAGGTAGCGAAGTTGAAGAACAAATAGAAGCTATGGATTTAGAACATATCGAAAAAGATTTACCTAAAATAATGTCTTCGATGAAGTTAGGAACTGATACTATCAAGGGTATTATGCAGTCTTTACGTAATTTTTCCCGTAGCGATGGAACAAATAAAAAGTTTGTTGATATTCATGAAGGGATAGAAGCAACTTTGATGATTCTACAGCATCGTCTCAAAGCCTATCCAAAACGTCCAGCAATTCAAGTACTTAAAGAATATAGTATTTTACCTAAAGTAAAATGTTATCCAGGACAACTTAATCAAGTATTTATGAATTTGTTAGCTAATGCTATTGATGTATTAGAAGAATCAATGATTGATTGTCAATATTCTACAGACAATCATCATATGATTAAAAAACCCCAAATTCGGATTGTAACTACTATAGATAAACACCAAGTTATCGTTAAAATTGCCGATAATGGTAAAGGAATGCCACAATCAGTCCAACATGAAATTTTTCAACCTTTTTTTACTACTAAACCAGAAGGAAAAGGTACTGGATTAGGACTTTCAATTAGTCATCAAATTATTACTGAAAATCATGGTGGAAATTTACAGTGTATTTCTTGCTCGGGAAAAGGAACGGAGTTTTTAATTCAAATTCCTTTATAAATTTTCTCTGAGGTTGAAATATATATAATCAATTTAATTATGTTTTTATACTCCAATTAAATAAATAATTAAGCTATTTTATTTAAAAAATTATCAAAAATTATTTAGAAATACAAACCCTTGAATCAAGTACCCTAAAATCATATACTTAATCCCTGGTACATTCGCAATCTCCCACGCATCACAATGCACTTAGAACAACTAAACAAAATAAATTCTACCGAATGGGTAACAGATAGCAATGAAAATTTTGCCATATCCATTCGTTTAAAAGGAGAAAGACTTTTCCATGAAGTATCACCCTTTCAAACTGTAGAAGTCTTTGATACTCACGAAAGAGGAAAAATGCTGACTATCGATAGCATGGTGATGTGTACTGAGGCTGATGAAGCGGCTTATCACGAGATGATTGCCCAGGTACCAATGTTGACTCATCCCGGTGTCAAAGATGTGTTGGTAATTGGTGCTGGTGATGGCGGTACAATTCGCGAATTAGTTCGCCATGATGGAATCGAGGGAATCACTATGGTGGAAATTGATGAAGCGGTGGTGCGTGCTTCCAAGCAATTTTTACCAACAATTTCTTCTGCTTTGGAGCATCCAAAGTTAAATTTACTCATAGATGACGGTATTAAATTTGTTAAAAATGCCGAAGATAATGCTTATGACTTAGTAATAATTGATTCTTCCGATCCTGTAGGTCCTTCGGAAGGATTATTTACAAAATCATTTTATCAAGATGTGTATCGCACTCTTCGCCCTGGTGGGGTGGTAACGGTACAAAGCGAATCGCCAATCTTTCATCAAAAGGCTTTTGTAGATTTAAATCAATGTCTCAAACAAGTTTTTGGCGTTGATTCGGTGCATTGTTATTTAGTGTTTATTCCCATGTATCCCACGGGTATGTGGAGTTTGACTTATTGCTCTAAACAGGGGGCACATCCAATTGATAATTTAGATCCCGAAAAAGCGACGCAGTTTTCCCTGGAGCATAATTTACGGTACTACAATGCAGATATTCATCAAGCGGCGTTTGCTTTACCTGGATTTATTCGGGAGATGATTTCTTAGGTTTGTAGTTGCGCTTTAGCGCTAAAGCGCAACTACAAACCTCAAAATTTCAGCTAAATGTGATATTACAACTTGGAATAAGCAGACAAAATAATTCTTTCCGTTTCTTCCCAACCTATACAACCATCCGTTACGGAAACTCCATATTTTAACTCTTCTAAATTACTAGGAATCTTTTGATTGCCTTCATTTAAGTTAGATTCCAACATCATCCCTAGGATAGATGTATTTCCATCCGCGATTTGTTCCACGACATTTTCTAAAACGCCCCCTTGCAATTTATAGTCTTTATTAGAATTACCATGACTGCAATCAATGACAATTCTTGGCGGTAAATCTGCTTTTTTCAATTGCTCTTCTGCCGATTTTACATGTTCGCGATCGTAGTTGGGTTTACCACCACCACCACGTAAAATTACATGACCATAATTATTTCCATTAGTTTGAACAATACTAACCTGTCCTTGTTGATTTAAGCCTAGAAAATGATGGGGATTTTTTGCTGAATGTAAGGCATTTAAGGCAACTTGAATTTTACCATCAGTACCATTTTTAAAACCTACAGGCATGGAAAGCCCGCTGGACATTTCGCGATGGGTTTGTGACTCGGCAGTGCGTGCGCCGATTGCAGACCAAGAGATTAATTCGCTGATGTATTGAGGTATGATAGGGTCGAGAGCTTCCGTACCTGCTGGTAATCCTAATTCGTTAATTTTTAACAACAGTTCCCGTGCAGTTAAGATACCTTTTTCGATATGGAAAGAATCATCCATATCTGGATCGTTAATTAAGCCTTTCCATCCTACTGTTGTTCGAGGTTTTTCAAAGTAAACCCTCATAATTAACAGTAGTTTATCTCCAACTTGCTCTTGAAGCTTTTTCAGTCTTTGAGAATACTCTAAAGCTAGTTTTGTGCTATGAATCGAGCAAGGACCAATTACGATAAATTTTCTTCTATCTCGAAAATCTAATATGTCCTTTAGCTCTTGTCTATATTTCAAAACATTTGCTTCTGCTGACGGTGTTAGAGGAAATTTGGATTTAACTTCTTGTGGTGTCAATAAAACGTGATAATTCTCAATGTTAATATCAAATAATTGACTACGCATGGATTACCCTGCCGTTATATACCTTTGCTTTCAATGCCGAATTCTATATATTGTATCGGAAAAGTCACAACTTCAAACATAAATATACTTAAAAAAATATTCAACGATTTGAACTATTTTCATCACTTAAGATTCCTACAAATAATAGTCAGTTATGGAATCAAGAGAAACACATCAGGTTATAAACCTTAAGCTGAACGCGCTATAAATCATGTTGTTAATTGCTTGTGGAAATTTCTAGTTAAGAGCAGTATAAAATATTTAATTAAATAAATGTTTGTGAGATAATAAAGTTTCTTGAAAAAAAGTTAATAGAAATCACGATTTGCTAAAATCTACATTATCAGGACAAGATATATATTAGTGAACAGTGAGGAGTTAGGAATCATTTAGCCTCCCCCTCTTCCCCCTCTCTTTCTTCAAATTGGATGAAAATGCCCGAAATGTTAGGACAAGCAAATAATTCCCAAGACTATTCATGGCGCTTCTGGTTTACTTTGCCAATTTATCCATTCGGTAAGCGGCGAACAATCCGTAAGGAAGTAGTTAAGGATACAATTTGGACTTTTGACCAACTTCAAGGCATTTTCTATGTCGTTGTGCCTATTCGCATGACGGTTGTGAAGTTAAATGAAGGCGGCTTGCTCGTTTATGCGCCAGTTGCACCAACCCCAGAATGCATTCGTCTTGTTGAGGAATTAGTCGCGGAATATGGGGAAGTAAAGTATATAATATTGCCTACTATTTCCGGCTTAGAACATAAAGTATTTGTTGGTCCCTTCGCCAGACATTTTCCTAATTCACAGATATTCGTTGCACCGAAACAGTGGAGTTTTCCGGTAAATCTTCCCCTCAGTTGGTTAGGTATGCCTGCAAGACGTACCCAAGTACTTCCATTCGACAGCAGTAAAACACCTTTCGCGAATCAATTCGACTACGAAATTCTCGGTCCGATTGAACTTGGTGCGGGTAAATTTGCTGAAGTTGCGATGTTACATAAATCATCAAAAACTCTTCTGGTTACTGATTCAATAATTTCTGTTCCCGAACAACCCCCTGCAATTATTCAATTAGATTCATACCCCTTACTTTTCCATGCTAGGGATAAAGCAACCGATATCATTGCAGACAATCCAGCAAACCGCTGCAAGGGATGGCAACGTATCGCGTTGTTTGCCTTATATTTCCGTCCCAGCGTGTTAAATGTACCAAAATGGGGTGAAGTATTCCGGGAAGCTTTCAAAGCTTCAGAACGTTCTCAGAAGGCTTATTTTGGCTTATATCCTTTTGAATGGAAACCAAATTGGAAACGATGCTTCGAGGTACTGCGGGGTGATGGTAGGTTATTTGTAGCGCCAATTTTACAAACGTTGATTCTTAACCGCGCGCCGGAAGAAACTATTAATTGGGCAGAGAAAGTGGCAAATTGGGATTTTAATCAGATTATTCCCTGTCATTTCCAGGCTCCAATAGAAGCAACACCAAATCAATTTAGACAAGCATTTTCGTTTTTAGAAAAGTATAGCGATCGCATTTTACCACAAGAAGATTTTCAGGTTTTAAAAGATATTGATGCAACTTTGGATAAATTGGGGATTCCTTCAGCGAAGGAGAAGATTTGACAGTACCATGACAGTACCATGACAGTTAATTTTGTCTGAGTGCATTTGTTAATATTCCTAAAATTTTTTCAATATCTTGAATATAATATTCACTTAAATCAATATAAATATGATTATCTTCTAATTTTAAAAATTGCCAAATAGTTCCAATAGATATTACACCATAAATACTTTTAATTGTATTTCCTTGCATTTCATTAAATAGTTGTGCTGCAATCATTTCAGCAATACATTGACCTAATGCTGATTTTAGATTTTCATTCTTTGTTTCGACTAGAGTAATTGCAGGTGCGCGGATGAAAAGCTGTTCTTGAGAAAGACTGATGAGAAAATCACAGAAGCCATTTAATCCTCTTGTATTATCGACATTAAAATCTACTCCTGAAAATAAACTAATTTTGTTATCAAGTTTACGCCTAACTTCAAGTAATATTGGACTAATTATCATTTCCGAACGCGCTTTTTCTGTATTAATTGCAACTGCTAAATCTATATTTTCTTTAAGAATGGTTGAAAGTAAATCGCTACATTTCTCTTCGGGAAAATCAGCAAATATTCTGGAACCTTCATTAATGGTTAATCCAAAATCTTGGATAACTTGAGCTAGTTTAAAATCACTATAAGCCATTTTATAAATTCATTTGTAAATACATTCCCAAGCCAAAGCCTGGGAATATAACATCAAATTTCACACGGCACCAGCAACAGCAGTTGGTGCTGCTTGCTCCGGTGCAATTCCTACTAACTTGGCGCTCAATTCCCACAAACGTTGTGCTTTATCATCATCTAAGGCTTCGTTAGAAACTTCCTGCTCGAAAGATTTTCTACCTTCTTTCTGACGATTTCCCCAACTATAATAAGAACCAGATTTATTGTATTCTGGATCTGCAACTACTGCTGCAACTCTTTCACCAGCCAATTCTTCGGATACATATCCGCCGGTGATATTCTTCTGAAATAAGGGGAATATCTTCTGGAATAGGGAATAGTGATTGCGGAATAAAGCAGTTTCAGCAACGCATCCAGGATACAGGGAACTAAAGACAATTCCCGTCGAATCGTGATAGCGTCTGTGTAATTCCCGCATAGTTAAAACGTTGCAGAGCTTACTATCTTTATAAGCCTTACCGGATTTAAATTTCTTACCGTTAATCATCGAAATCGGCGCTTTGAAACCTTCTTCAAAGCCTTTTAAATCTCCTAAATCTGGAGGTGCGGGAATGGGAATCTTTCCTCCCAATTCTTTGGGATTCGCCGTTACTGTTCCCAAAATCACTAACCTAGCTTGGGAAGCAGATGACTTTTGCAAGTCTTCTAACATTAAGTTGCACAACAGAAAATGTCCGAGGTGATTCGTGGCAACACTTAATTCATATCCATCTTCGCTTCGCATTGGCTCTTTCGACAACGGTAAATACACCGCAGCGTTACATACCAATGCATCCAGAGATTTACCGCTTTCCCGAAAAGTATTAACAAACTGACGCACGCTATTTAAAGAAGCCAAATCGAGATGCATGATGGTGTAGCTGTCGGATGACATTCCCACCTCGTTAGCTACTCTTTGAGTTTTTTCCAAATTGCGACAAGCCATTACTACGTGCCATCCTTTCTTCGCCAAGGCTTTCGCTGCGTATAAGCCAACCCCCGAGGAAGCACCCGTGATGACAACCGTTGATTTGTGATTTTGTTCCATTGTCTTAAATTTCTATAAACTCTATTTATCAACGTTGATTGTAATTATGCTCTCATAAGTTGCTTGCTTACTATCGTTTTTGTTAAGAGTGCTTTACGATTATTAAGAATGTTAAGGAAATTTTACTATTTTGGAACGGTAAATCTATTCGTCGTCTTTCAGATTGCCATGTCTCACGCAATCAAATAATAAACATCCACAAGTTTCTAATAAGAATTGATTTTTTACATCTGTATTTGGCTTATTTCTTGCAAATTCTGCTTCTAAATTCCTTAATCGAGTAATGTGAGATTCACGTTGAGCTAATTCTTGTTTTTTTTCTTCTTCAGTATCATCTTCCCAATATTCATCATTATCTTTATTTTCCTTTATCCAATTTTTTTCCTTTTCGATTTGATCGGCAACTAATTTTTTAAATACTTCTAGATCGTTTTTATATATCAAATAAGTAACATATTCCCAACTGAATAAATCATAATAATTCCAGTCACACTTTTTGCAACAAGAATACGCACTATCATCATCATTTAATAGATAATACAGATAAGCTACCTCAAAATAATCTACGTCATCAGAACCATTATTGCCATCGATAATATTTTTTTTTAATTCTTCAGTTATTCTCAGAGCACCTTCTGTTTCGCCAAGCTGAATTTTAGTTATTGCTAAATTATATTTACTTTTATATTCAATATCTTTTTCATTAGTTGCCTTAATAAAATAATCATGGCATGAATGCAAATCTCCTTGTTGTGCATATAGTACACCCAAATTATTGGCAATCTCTCGACAATTTTCTTTTGAGTATCCGATTTCTAGATATTTTATCGCTTCTAAAGGCTGATTGTTTTTTAAAAGCATCTGACCATATAATCGGTATGGATAAAAACTCTTCGGATTCATTGATATACATTCCTGCTGTATCTCAATTGCTCTTTCAGGTTTTGAATTTTCTCCACACCCTTCGCAGTAATAAAACCATGCAAGGTTATGAGTTGACTTAATTGTCTTTTTTGTCTGATATACTTTTTCAAGTAGCTTCACATCTTCATTATCTTGCAATAAATCTGGATTTACTAAATATCCAAGTGCAAGTTTATTCATTAGATTAGTATCTGTGGGATTTGCAGCTAAAGCTTCTTCTAACTGTTTTATGTCTTCTTCTGTTGGATCCATGTTAATTTTTAAGCTATGAAAAATAATAATTATGCTCCCTTAGTTTAGCCGAAAATTTTTTTCTCAATAACCTTCTAAAAGTGTGACGTAATCGAACTAAACCGCTTGACAAAAAAAATCACCTAATCTAAGTTAGGTAAAATGAGCAAACAACAAAACTCATCGCAATCGCGAGAAAATCTTCTTGATGCCGCAGAGCAGTTATTTACCTCTCGTGGCTATACTGCTGTGACTTTAAAGGATATCGCCAAGGCGCTGGGGATAAAACAGGCTTCCCTTTACTATCATTTCCCTTTGGGAAAAGAAGATTTGTACGTAGAAGTGATGCTGCGTCATTTAGAACACCGTCACACTGTTTTAAAAAAGTTGATTGCTCAAGCAAACCCAGATTTGGAAAGTTGTTTGCGACAGTTGGGAATTTGGTTAATTAAACAACCTCCCCTGAATGGAGCGCGAATGATTCTCACCGATTTACCACAATTATCCCCAGAAAAGGCTGTTGAAATTGAATCAGCAATGTATCGTTGTGCGTTTGCGCCAATTGAGGATTTGTTTATCAAATATCGCTCGGATTTACAAGATAATTTACGAGAAAGCCCCGGTTTTATTGGCGGTACTTTTTTATCTGCCATAGAAGCGCTTTACACGGTTAAGCGTTATGGGTTCAAAAGTGATGAGCAATTAGTAACTGAATTGATTACTTTGCTGCTTCAAGGTGCGTTGAAAAGTTGATTTTGGGAATCTAGCGGTAGCCAGACGTAGCGGTGCTACGTCTCTACATGAGATAATTTTCACCTACTTAATTTTAGGTAGTTAATTTATTAAGGAGATAGATATGATGTTTAAAGTATTGCCTAACTTTTGGACACCCGTGGTATCTGTAGGAGAAATTAAAGATACACCTGTAGCAGTGGAATTAGCGGGAGAAAAATTAGTTTTATTTCGTAATTCTTGCGGTGAAATCGGAGCACTATTAGATAAATGTCCCCATCGAGGAGTTGCACTTTCTTTAGGTAGCGTAAGTGATAGCGGCTGTCTAAAATGTCCTTACCACGGTTGGCAGTTTGATATCAATGGAAGCTGTAAGCAAGTTCCTTTTAATAATCCCAATGATATTAATTTATCTAAGTTATCTGCTGTAAGTTTACCGACACGCATTTTTGGGGGATTAGTATGGGTTTTTACAGGTACCGATCAAAAATCAGAAGCACAGCTTCCCGAAAGTTTAAAGCAACCAAAATCATCTTACTATATTCATCATGAAATTTGGAAGGTTCACTGGACGCGGATTATTGAGAATGCCATGGATTTCGTACATTTACCATTTGTACATCGTAATTCTTTCGGTGGTGCGATTGGTAAGAAAGCTTTGGAGGCAAACAGCGTTGCTGAATATCAAATCGAGCAAACAGAATCGAGCATAAAAGTTTTTAACCGTTTTGATAATATTCCATCTGGGTTTGCATTGGAATGGTATCAACCGAATCTAGTCGTGTTGAAGTTTGATGAAATGGGGATACCAGTGCGAGTTCATTTATTTGCGGTACCTATTAACGAGCAGCAAACGCAATATATATTGTCAATTTTAATGTTAGGAGAAATCAATGAGGAATCGAAAGCATCTATCGTTGATGAATTTATTAAACCTGTAATTGAGGATAAAGTGGTAATTGAATCACAATTGGGTGAAATGCCTAAAATCAATGAGGAGTGTAATGTTCCTACAGATAAAGCGACTTTATTATTTAGACGTTGGTATCATCAGAAAGTGGCGGTAAATTATTGATTAGAGTCATTTTCTCTTCTTCACAAATTTCATCTCACCTTCCATTTCTCCATCACTAACAACTCCTACAGGAGTCCATCCTAAATGGAGATAAAAACCGTAAGCTCTCAACTTGGAATCATTACCCGTTAATAACCAAATTTCTGCAATACCTTGGGAGAATAACCAATTTTCAGCTTTCTCCATTAAACCACGACCAGCACCACGTTTTTCAAAAGATGGGAGAACAAATACACCAAGAATTGTTTTTTCTGTTGCATTTGCGATCGCAAACGCAATAGGTTTACCATCAATTTCAGCAATCCACGCAACACAATCAGTTTGCAACATCTGAGCAACCGATTCTGGAGTAATACCTAATTCCGCAATTTCTTCACGAGACTGATAGTTTTCAATAACACTTGTTCTAATCTCGAACAGAGTTTCAATGTCTGTGAGTTGTGCTTGTCTTATATTCATAACTACATCTGAATCACACCACTACAATTGTAGTAGATGAATTACATTTGTGGTATTAGCCTAGTACATGAAGGTAGAAGTAAGTAGGCACTAGTATTGTAAAAATTTATGTTTAGACTCTGTATTTCTTACAGAGATATAGAATAGTTGAAGAAGTTACAGTAAGGGATCAAAGATTACTCATAGCCATATCAAAACCTACTAAACGAGAATAACCATGGTAAAAAAAATAATCACATTTTTAATGATGTCAGTCGGTTTATTCACCCTTAATTCTAACTCTACACTAGCAGGAAAACCCCCTCTAGAACAATTAAACGAAACCTTTTACCCCTCAGTGTGTACAATCACTGCACAATACAAAAAATATAGATGCAATCAAATGGTAATCAAGGGCTTTAGAAATCACAGTTCCAACATCAATATATGTGATGAATCTGCTTGTCTAAGCCTTGTAATATCCCCCACTCAAGTACAACGTATCCAAAATGATGCAAGAGATTTCTATGTAAACAAGATATTTTTACAAAAGGGTTATGATACCACTCCTTTATTAAATGCATCTATAAAATGTAACTCCATAAAAGATGGAATATCATGCGCTGGAAAATTCGCAAACGATCATTCCCTTGTAGTTAATATTGCTAAAGCAGGAATAGCACAAAGAGTCGAAGAAAGGAGAAACAGAAAAACGCCTAGAATAACCCCCAGCAATATACGTACTATGCAAACTTTATTCAGATATCATTTCATGCCATGACAAAGTTGCAAATCAGTCGAGATTCCCTTTCTATTTTATAAGACTTATGTTATTAGACTGGGACTTGCAGTCCCAGACGGGTTAAAACGAGAGCAGATAACTAATAATAATTTTGATGATAATTTTAGATTTTGCAAGATATGAATCAATCTAAAATCCAAAACAAACCTATCCGTTGTTAAAATCCAAATTTTTTGTACCAATTGATGATAGAACCTGCATAACCGGATGGTATGTTGATATTTTCTAAATTATTAACTGAATGTAAACCAACTTCTTGATGTTCGTGACTTATTTGAGGTGAAAAATCGCCTTTTAATTTACAACCATAGGTGACAATAAATACGTGTTTTTGCGGAATAACTTCAAATAAATAACTATCGAGAATTTGCTCAACATAGACATTTACAGAAGTTTCTTCTTGGAACTCTCGAATTAAGCAATTTTCTGGAGCTTCTCCCAATTCAATCCTTCCACCAGGTAAATCCCATTCTTCGCGTTCGTTTTTGAGTAATAGCGCTTTACCATCTAAGATTAGTACGCCTTTGATTGAAATAGGGAAATCCATAGTTACAAATATGATTAATTTACACTTTGTAATGTTATCAACATTTTTAGTGAAGTGTCATTTATCACTTGATATTCGCAAGCAAAAAGGCAATTCCCGTGAAAAAATAACTATAAGGAAACCTCACCCCCTTCCCCTCTCCGATGATTTGGAGAGGGGTGCTCGTTAGGACAAATTCGGTTCCCCCTCTCCCTTGATAAGGAGAGGGGTGCTCGGAGAGCGGGGTGAGGTTACTTTCACAGTTACCATTATCCTTACCATGAACAACCCACTGCAAAACTATAACCCCAACGACGTAGGGCAAATTAACGGTAATATTTTCGGTTTACCCTTCGATTACGATTCTGCTAATTTAATTATCATCCCCATACCTTGGGAGGTTACGGTTTCTTACGGTGCAGGTACAGCTAAGGCTCCACAAAGAATTCTCGATGCTTCACCACAGTTAGACTTGTTTGATTTTGATAATCCTGATGGATGGAAGCAGGGAATTTTTATGATGGAGATTCCCCAAGATATTTTAGATAAGAATCAATATTACCGACAGCAAGCAGCAACAATTATTGAACGACAAGAACTTGGTAAATCATTATCGGAAGCACCAGATTTAACTTCTCTACTAAGTGAAATTAACCAAGCTTGCGAGAATGTAAATAAATGGTTATTCGATAAATCGCAGCAAGCAATTAATGACGGGAAAAGAGTTGCGGTAATTGGTGGCGATCATAGTTCACCTTTGGGTTATATGCAAGCATTAGCAGAGAATTACTCTAACTATGGTATTTTACACGTTGATGCTCATGCAGATTTACGTAACGCTTACGAAGGATTTGAGTTTTCCCATGCTTCGATTATGTACAACGCGATGAAATTACCGCAAATATCGAAATTAGTACAAGTCGGTTTGCGGGATATTTGTCAGGATGAAGTGGAAATGATTAATCAATCTGATGGTAGAATAATTGCTTATTACGACCCAATTATTAAACAAAAGCAATATTCTGGAACTACTTGGATCGATCTATGTAAGGAAATTGTTAGTCATTTACCAGAATATGTTTATATTAGCTTTGATGTTGATGGTTTAGACCCTAAACTTTGTCCAAATACGGGAACTCACGTTCCTGGAGGTTTGGAATTAGAACAAGCTTTTTGTTTAGTTAGAGAAGTTGTAAAAAGCGGTAGAAAAATAATTGGTTTCGATCTTTGTGAAGTCGGTGATGCTGAATGGGATGCTAATGTTGGGGCTAGGGTTGTTTTGAAATTAGCATATTTGATGGATTTATCGTAGTTTTGGTAATTGGTAATTGGTAATTGGTAATTGGTAATTGGTAATTGGTAATTGGTAATTGGTAATTGGTAATTGGTAATTGGTAATTGGTAATTGGTATATGGTAGTTGGTATTTGGTTTTATTTTATTGTT
>JBHJJJ010000046.1:0-6184 GCA_050042755.1 Rivularia sp. (in: cyanobacteria) | reverse complement strand
TCAATCTAACGATTTGATAGCCTATGAAGATTTGAGGATTAAAAATATGGTGAGAAATCACTGTCTAGCAAAGTCTATTAATGATGCATCTTGGTATCAATTCCGTGTATGGGTTGAATATTTTGGAAAAGTATTTAAGCGTGTAACGGTTGCGGTTAATCCACAATATACTAGCCAGGAATGCTCTAGCTGCGGTGCAATTGTTAAAAAAGCCTTATCTACTCGGACCCATATATGTTTGTGTGGCACTAAGATGGATCGGGATGAAAACGCTGCTAGAAATATCCTTAGCCGAGGATTGGGTACGGTAGGGCATACCGGAACCTTCATGCTAGACATGAGCAACGCTTTGGGAGAATCGACCTCTACTCCTGTTGGAGAAATCCAGTCTGAGCAAGTTGGCTCGTAGATCAAAGAATCCCCGTGCGTTTAACGCCGGGGAGTGTCAATGTACGACAATCGGATAATCAGGTGTAGGATTAAGCGGACAACTAAATAGGTATTTACCAGGTTTGAGAGTAATTTGATAATCTTGAGTATTACCTTTATTTAAACCACCTCCACTAACTTTGGGGAGTGTCAACTGACTGACTCCTTCTCCACGCAAGTAGAAGCCTAATTCGTAGGGAACATCACTGTTAGTGACTCTAAAGATGTATTTTCCTGGTAATAGTAGTAAAGGTTTAAAGCCCTTTTTTCTTTCTGCTAAAGTTTTACTATTTATTTGATTGCAGTCTTCAGCTTTTGTAGTCTGGTATTCATAATCTTTACTCTCTGTTTCCAGAAATTGACAGCCAGTTTGAGTTAAGGTAATAACTTGGGCTGGTTCATTGCTTTGTTGTTCGGAATTTGATTCTATATTTCCACAAGCTGTTGTAAGAGTTAGTAATAATAAACTGAAAGTTAATTGTAATTTGCCGGTCATTTTTTCTCATCTTGCCCTTAATATGACTACTTCACTTTATTAAAGATAGTCACCGGTAGATGATAGATAGCTGATTGCAATATTAATTTTTACTGAAAATTTGTTCTTTAAAGTTATCAACCATCGCTCACCACATTTAGAAATCAAAGGCTAATTGCAAAGCAAGTAGATTTTATAAAACGATCGCCAGGTTTCGGACTCAATTAACTTGAAGTTTTTACCCCTAACCCCTTATTAAAACTAAAACTGTCTCGACCATTCATCCTTCCATCGTTCTACAACTACTTTAGTTTGAGTAAAAAACTCCACCGCATGATTTCCTTGCCCGTGTAAATCGCCGAAAAAACTTTGCTTCCAACCGCTGAAGGGAAAGAATGCCATTGGTGCGGCAACACCGATATTTATGCCAATATTTCCAGCTTCGGCTTCATAGCGAAACTTACGCGCTGCTGCTCCTGATGTCGTAAATAAACAAGCCATATTTCCAAATTGACTTTTATTTACTAGGGAAATCGCTTCATCAATATTATTTACGTGAATTAAACTCAATACTGGACCAAATATTTCTGTATTCGCAATTTCACTCAAAGGATTTACATCTTCGAGAATAGTTGGACGGATAAAACAACCATTTTCATAACCCGATATATTAGGATTTCTGCCGTCAACTAATAAATTCGCTCCCGATTCCACACCTTTTTCAATTAACCCCTCAATCCGCATTTTACTTTGGGAATTAATTACCGTTCCCATTTGCACACCTTTATCTAAACCATTACCCACAACTCGCTTAATTGCAGCTTCGGCGATCGCTTCGGTAAATTCTCCTCTCGCTTCCCCTACACTCACCACCACTGAAGCAGCTAAACATCTTTGTCCAGCACAACCAAAAGCACTATCGGCGGCGATGCGGGTTGTCATTTCCATATCCGCATCTGGTAAAACGATAATTGGATTTTTCGCACCGCCTTGGCATTGTACCCGTTTACCATTCGCCGCACCCCAACTATAAATATATTTTGCTACGGGTGTTGAACCCACAAAACTAATGGCTTTAATTTGGGGATGTTCTAATATTGCGTCTACTGTTGCTTTGCTGCCATTAACTAAATTGACTACACCCTTGGGAAAACCACTTTCTGACAACAAGTTAAAGATTTTCTGCATTGTCAAAGGTACCTTTTCCGAAGGTTTAATAATATAGGTATTACCGCAAGCTAAAGCATATGGTAAAAACCAAAAAGGAATCATCCCCGGAAAATTGAAAGGACATATTGCCGCACACACTCCCAAAGGTTGACGAATCATCATTTCATCGATTCCCCGGGCAATATCTTCGAGGTTACTTCCCTGCATCATCATCGGGATACCGCAAGCGATTTCTACATTTTCGATCGCACGCCGCATTTCTCCCCTAGATTCAGCTAAGGTTTTTCCACATTCAAGAGTAATGGTACGAGCAATATCTTCTAAATGTTCTTCTAATAAGTATTTAAGTAAAAATAAATATTGCACTCGTTGTGTCGGGGGAGTGCGTCGCCAATTAATAAAAGCTTTTGCTGCTGCTTCGGCTGCTTGGTTAACTTCTAATGCCGGAGATAAAGGTACTTTCGCGAGTACTTCTGCTGTGGCTGGGTTAATAACTTCCAGGTGTTCGGTAGCGGTGGATTTTTGCCATTCACCGTTGATGTAGTTGGGGAGGATATTCATGGGGTGCTTTTCGTAGATGCTCTTAATTTGATTATGTCTTCTTTAATTTAATCCTAATTTCATCTGTAGAATTATATCGAATATCTCTACATTGTTTTTCTATAATCAAATTATGTACAACATCTGCTCCTTTGCGAATACTTTCTGTAAATAAACCAATTCCAACATCTAATTGTGGCTTCGGATCGTCAATTTTTAAGTATTCTCGTGAAGGTGACAGATGAGATTCAAACTTTCTTACTGAAATTTGATTTCCTCTATTAAAATAAACTGCATACTGAGAAGCCCTAAACTCATGTATAAATGAGCATCTATAAAATTTATATATTAGTGCAGCGTAGGTAAAATCTTGAAGCGATCGATCTAAATTTAAGATAGTTTCATTTGATGAATTTTGGTTTACAGCATGACAATTTTGATATACAAGCTTGATTTCATCGATTTTTGGATCGGAATAAAACCTGTGAGCCTCACTCTGGCTTTTTTGATCGATCCATTTCTTCTTAATTTCATTTCTGAAAGATTCTTCAATACCTTGTTTTTCCAAACAATAATATAAAAAAGGAGTACTGATTCTTTCTAAATGTTCTGATACTCTTAAATCTTTTAAAAAAGATATAAATCGTTTTTTGCTACCTTCTTGTTCTGTTCCATGCTGATTAATCTCTTGATATATAGATGATAAACCCTCCAAGGCTGCACAACCAATAATATAAGCCTCAGCGTGACAATTATCGAAGGGATTATAATCTACTGGTGTCATCTGCATGAGATTTGATTCAATATTTATACCTTTATGCATCAAAGTTTCACATAGTTCAGCTTTGCAGTAGTAATATTTTTTGACTCTATCGGCAAAATCTTGAACTTCATTGTTTTCCATAATTTAATTTGTCAAATACAAACTACAAACATAATATAGGACATTTTATTGAATGTTTATAAAAACAGATATTTAAATTGCAATTAATAATTGGTAATTCCTTATGTGACTCTCAGTAGTGAAGCCGCAAAAAGTAAAATTTTAATTGCACCTTGTCAGCGAATATTGAGAGTTGAATATCCAGTGAGAGTAAATAATTTACGGCAGTTGAGTTGTAATTGAAGCGAAACTAGATGATTTAACGCGGGGGTTTATTTGGAGTTGATTGCACTGGCAATGTTAGAACAAGCACCTGAGATTCTTTACGGTGTTGTTACTGTGAGTGGTGTTTGAGTATTCGGTATTTTATAACAATTTTCACGCACCATAAATCCAGATATTACTCCCTATACTTTTACCGATGACTTGGAAGAAATCGTCAAAATTTTAGTCGGTATTTTGGAGTAGCTAAATTTATATAATCGTTTTTTTGTCAACCCAGCATTTTATTACTAATTTATCAACTACATAGGACATAACTCTCGATAAAGTAGTTTTTATCACCAGCTTTTTTACAAAAATTAATACCTTACGTTTTTTTCAAATCTTATTTTTCAAAGGTTGTAGTACGATTTTTATGGTTAATTGCTAGCTATTAGATGTTTAATAACCCCATAGGTTTAATAATGTCAATACGGATCTACAGATTATGGAAATTCCATATTACACCCGAATGGTCTGTAATCTCGTTGCTAAATAGGAATATTTTCTATTAATTCGAGTTTACAAATTTTTGTAAATTTAATATTACAGATTATGTATATAGAAGTCTTATAGATGATCCTTTATTTAATCGATTTTGTCTTTATTAACTTATTGATTGCACTTAGAAAATTCTATTTGTAAAAAATATCTGTTTTCATTTGAGGAATTATAAATTTAGTAGTCCAAATTTGGACATCTCATACCAAAATAGTATTTCAGTACTATTTTGGGCTAAATTTAAAAATTATGGGATAAACTGCTCATCCATAGGTTAGCGATCGCTTCCAATAGTCAATGGAGAGGATTGACGGGCAGCCATAAGAATTTTTATATTCACCGAAAGATTTGCTCGCGGGGAATCTGAGAAAATACAGGTTGGGATTGGCAGCTATTCCTAAACTCTGTGCAATCCATGATTTTGTATGATAGCGATTATTCCTCAATTGTGGAAGTTGTTAAATTACCTTTAACCGCAGAAGGCTCACATCTCACCCGATAGGGGAGTGTGAGACGCAAATAATGCGGGAAGCAAAGCTACACCGCATTTTTGCTCATGAATGCGAGGATAAAAGTCTTGCGTCCTAAATTGCAATGTTAATTTATTGACGAGTCTTTTAGGACAGCGAGACTTTTATCAATCTCATCGGATGCCAACAAATCAATTATTTCTTCTATCACAGCAGGCATAGTTTTATCTTTACTTGCTGCATATAAACGCAACTTCCACCCGCCTGCGTTCACTTAGCCTTATTTCTAATCTTTTTTTCTTCATATTGTACGGTTATATAACGTGCATATATGTTATTATATTTATAGGTCGTTAGCGAAGCGTCTCCGGAGGAGATACAACAAGGAATTTATTTATGAGAACTTCGTATCAGTATCGATTAAAACCAAATAAAGAGCAGCGTGAAATTATTGACAATACCCTCAATATGTTGCGTCACCAATATAATTTCATGTTGGCTCAAAGGTTCGATTGGTACGAGCGAAATCGTTGCTCAATAGATAGATGCCCCCTTGTTTGTTATCTTCCAGAGTTGTCAGAAAAACCTAATCGTTATAGCCAGCAAGCATCATTAAAAGAACTCAAAAATGAGCGTCCTTGGTACAAAAATATTCACAGCCAAGTATTGCAGGAAGTTCCTAAAAAAGTTGAGATTGCTATGAACAGATGGTTGAAAGGAGATTGTAACGGGAAAAAATCTGGTAGACCAAGATTTAAAGGTGAAGGGCAATATAAAACTTTTACTTATCCACAATTCAAACAACATTGTTTTGCTGACAATAAAATTAAGTTATCGAAAATTGGTGATGTAAAAGTAATTGTTCACCGTCCTATTCCTGATGGTTTCACTATAAAAACGGTATCGGTGACTAAGAAAGCAGGTGGCTATTATGTAACCTTTAGTCTAGATGATAAAACAGTACCAACTATTAAACCTGATTTCAATCGTGAAAATATTGTAGGTATTGATGTTGGCTTAATCGACTTTTATGTAGCTTCCGAAAATACCCGAATCGCTGCACCAAAGTATCTGCGAAAATCTGAACGTAAATTAAAAAAAGCGCAGCGTAAAGTATCACGCAGAAAGAAAGGTTCAAAGCGTCGGAAAAAAGCAATTAAACAATTAGGTATTAAGCATGAAAAAGTAGCTGATACCCGTAAAGATTTTCACTTCAAAACAGCTAAGCAATTACTATCTAAATATGATGTAATTGTTGTTGAAAAATTGAATATAAAAGGACTTGCTAGAACAAGATTGGCAAAGTCTATACATGATGCCGGTTGGTCGCAGTTTATAAATATACTTTCTTTCAAAGCCGAAAATGCTGGATTAAAAGTAATAGCTGTAAACCCAAACGGCACAAGCCAAGAATGTTCTAACTGTTGTCATAAGACGAAGAAGGCGCTATCTCAG
>JBHJJJ010000045.1:0-17455 GCA_050042755.1 Rivularia sp. (in: cyanobacteria) | reverse complement strand
AAATGTATACTAATTCCAGAATCATATAATTCATCTGCTAATGTATCCCCTATATTTCCGCCGCCTACAATTTCTAATTTTAATTCTTACCCTTGTTTCTGTGCTTGGTATTGTTTAGGTTGTTGTTTATAAAGCTGCGCTTGCGCCATTGTTAAAATAAATCACTGTTTTTTTACTATTGTGACTCATTTTTAATATTTTAGACATGTGGTTTGGTTTTGGGTTCTTGGGGAGATGGGGAGAGAGATAATTTTTAACTACTCACTACTCCCTACTCCCTACTCACTACTCACTACTCCCTACTCACTACTGCTTACTCCCTACTCACTACTCCCTTTCCCACACACCGGAATTATCCTTCAGTCTGCAAAAGCATTTATCAACACCTGAATCAATGTCATTTTCTCCATGTCATCGAGGGTAACAGTATCAACAATGTCAAATTTCGCACCTAGCCCTTGCAATTCGTCGTCCCAAGATTTGAGGAATTTACTTACCTGGGGTTGATATCCTACTTGAATAAAGGAAATTCCTAATTCTTCGTTTTTATCCATCTTGTGAGTAGCGTTGATAATCGCTTCACTAACTCCAATACGATTACAAGATACGTAATCAGTTATGACTAAAATGGTTTCTCCCGATTCTTTTGTTTCACCATTAGCTTTACGCTGAAAGTAATTATTAAAAGCATCTTGTAAAACAATTAGTAAATTAGCGCCACCTTGCGGTTGATTTTCCTGAAAAATTTGCTCAACCGCGTTCGATGTCACGCGATCGTAACGTTGAAAAGATTCGGCAAACATATAAACTGTAATGCCGTCTGGATCTAGTTTTTCACACTTTTTTGCTAAAGCTAAAGTATATTTTTGGGCGGCCATCCATCGAGTTTTTCCTTCTGGATAGTCGGTGGTTGCCATACTACCGCTAATATCTATAATTATGGTATAGTCGCGATTTATTAAATAAGAGCTTGCATTCGAGATAGAATCGTTTTTTATTTCAACAAATTTTGTTAGTTTCTCGTCGTCAGAGATAGCATTTGACTGTATATATGTTTGGCTATTGAGATTTTTATCTAGTGTCATATTTGGCAAACTCCCCTTTCGTCAATCGGCTACAGTTTTAGAGTTCCCAAACAATCGGGTTAAATTAACACCATTTTACTTATTGAATCATTGTGCGATCTTTCAAAGGAATTGTATGCAATTACGTCCCGCTAATTTAGCTTTATATAACATCTCATCCGCAGTAGCAATTAAACTTTGAGGCGATTTCTTCAACTGAGGAATACTTCTGGCTACCCCTAAACTAACGGTGACGCAGTAACTGACATTTGATTTGATGTGAGGAATATCTAAAGATTCGACTCTTAAACCAATTCGCTTACTTAGATAAATTGCTCCTTTTAGAGAAGTATTTGGTAGGAGGATAACAAACTCTTCACCACCGTAACGAGCAACTAAATCGGCAGGGCGTTTGACAGCTGATTTTAAAACAGTAGCAATTTGACGCAAGCATTCATCTCCTAATTGATGTCCATAAGTGTCGTTGTAACTTTTAAAGTAATCAACATCGCACATTATTAAAGATAAAGAAGCTTGTTCTCTTGATAAACGTTTCCATTCTTGCTGCAAATAACAATCGAAGTAGCGACGATTTGCTAATCCCGTTAAACCATCGGAATTAGCCAGTTTTTGTAATTGCTGATTGGTAATTTCCAATTTTTCAGCTATTTCACGATAATGAGTCTCGCTATCACTTAATGCTATTTCCATTAACCTACACTGCCGTATTTCTTTCTCCAAGGATTTATTTTGCTGTTGGAGTTGCAACGTTTGTTCGTTAACTGTTTGCTGCAAAGTCTTAATTAAGGCTTGCATTTCTAATGGATCTAAAACTCGCAGTAAACTACTTTGGGTAATAATGCCGCATAATTTACCCTGGGAATCAACTACAACTAACCTGCGGATATTGTACTGCTCCATTTTTTGATGAGCTAACCATAGAGTGTCGTTGTCTTTAATTGGTTTGAGAGGCGCACTCATCACTTCTTTCGCTGGAGTTGAGGAAAAATCCCAGCCTTGTGCCCGTAATCGCACTATATCAATTTCTGTGAGAATCCCGACTGGAACATTGATATTTTCAGTATTTGTTTCAGTAATAACGACACAGCTAATTTTATTTTTAGCCATGAGAAGGGCAATATCCAAAACATTTGTGAGTGGATGAGCCTGAATTACCTGAGTTTCCATCAACTCACAAACTAGCCTAAACCTGAGCATATCTGCTGGCTTGAAAACTTTGCGAATTGATTTGGGAGTCACAATACCAATTAACTGCTGAAGCTTGTTTAAAACGGGTAAATGGCGAATTCGGTGACGACGCATCAAATTCAAAACCATAAAGATATCGGTAGCTTGAGATGCGGTAACTGAAATTAACTTTTTTGACATGACATCAGCAATGCTTAATCCAGCAATTTCCTGACATTGTGCTGTCATTCTGACTACGTCTCTTTCTGTAAAAATACCAATTAATTTTTGCTGTTCTACTACTAAAACACAGCTAGCTTTAGTTTGGCTTAATAGGGAAACTACATCTCGAACTGATACATCAGCCTCTACTGTAAGAGGTTGAACATCAATAGCTTGACTTAAAGAAAACTCTGACTCTAAAGTCATAAGTGTAATACAGACACACCCAGATCCGATACTAACTCAAGCTCGCAGCAATTAAATCATCAGACATATCGAAGTTGGCAGTTACATTTTGCACGTCGTCTAAAGATTCGAGGGTATCAATTAACTTGATCAGCATCCGTGCTTGTTCTGAGTCAGTGACATCTATGTTGTTACTAGGAATCCAGCGCAATTCTACATCGGTAACATCAAAGCCTTCTTGTGTGAGTGTTTGATTGAGGTTTTCTAAATCTGCTACTTCTGCTATCACCTCAGCCATAGTATCTTCAGTCATCTCGTAAAATTCTGCACCACCTTCGAGGGAAGCTTCAAGAAGTTGTTCTTCGCTGGTGACATCTTTTACAATACAAACGCCCTTTTGCTCGAACATCCAGCTATCACAACCTGTTTCGCCGAGATTACCGCCATTTTTACTAAAAGCAGTTCGTAAATCGGCTGCGGTACGGTTGCGATTATCCGTGAGTGCTTCAATCAAAATTGCTACACCACCGCTTCCGTAACCTTCGTAGCGTATTTCTTCGAGTTTTGCGCCATCATCGGCAAAGGTACCCGCACCTTTGGCGATCGCCCGTTCGATATTATCATTAGGAATACCTGCTGCTTTGGCTTTTTCGATCGCAGTACGGAGTTGAAAGTTACCTGCTGGATCTGGTACGCCATTTCTTGCTGCAACAATAATTGCCCGGGATAGCTGAGTAAAGGTTTTACCTCTCTTCGCGTCTACACGCGCCTTCTGACGCTTAATATTTGCCCATTTACTATGTCCTGCCATAAGCCTAACCTATAAAATCGATTCAACAACTAAGATATATATTTTTCTCTAAAATTTACTGTAGCAAAGCATTTATCTTTCAAGGCAAAGTTTTGGTAACTAAATTCCAGATAATGGGATTTAATCGCCAATATCAAACTAATAGGTTCCTCAATCCAAAAGTTATCAATCCGAATATTATCATCACGATAATTAAATACAATATCCGAGTTGTTTGTTCAGCCTTTGTCAATATTTCTTTGTAAGAAAGCTGATGATTTTGCACGAGGAAGAAAGCTGGTGGGTTAAATAAAAACGGTAATATTTTACTTAATGTAAGTCGCACCAAAAAATTAATACTCCATAAATTTTTACGAATCGGAGCTTGATTATACTGCCAAGGATAACCTACTTGCATCAGACGTATTAAAGCTTTGGTATCGGCAAGTCGTAATGATTCATACAAAGGTAAGGCATCAGAAAGATTGTTCTCGCTTTTTTCTAATGCGTCATTAAGGGTATAAACATCTTCTAAGGCTGAGTTGACACCTTGTCCTAAATCGGGAGGAAAGCTGTGAATTGCGTCTCCAAGAAGGACTATAAATGCTTCATCGTTTAATTTTGAATAGAATCCATTACAGCATTGAGGGATAGGAAATGAACCACCTTCACTTAAAGCAAATCTTTCGGCTTCTTGAGATGAAACTATTTTGTCTATGGGTAATTGCGGAAAGGATTTCTTTAAAAAATTATGCATCTCCTCACCGTTTTTCAAACTCCAGATATTATGGTTTGGTTTAGTAATAATATTGGCGCTACGAACTTCATCTGGATTTTTTACGGGTAATAATCCTAGAGATATCTTATTTTTCCGATCTTTCAATTTACTACGAATAGCATATGCCATTTCACTGGTAGTAGGTTCTTCACCTTTTTCATCTAAAGGAAACTTTGGCGGTAAGGTTAATATTTTGTATCTTAATCCGGAACTTGGTGAAGGGAAATAGTTCATATCAAATTTGCTTGATGATGATTCATCCCACTGTTTGAGAGAATTTCTGACGACAGAATTAATTCCATCGCATCCTACTAAGAGAAAAGGTTCAAATTTAATTGTTTCACCGTTCTCAATTTTGGCGATCGCTGTTAATTTTTCAAATTTACTATCATCACCAATTATTTTATTAATTTCAAAGCACTTTGCATTAAAAATTACATTAATAGAGTCTTGCCAATTTTGTTCTATTTCTTCATAAAGTAAACTCACAAAAGTCTTACGCGTTATCCAGTAAGCGGCTTTTCTATTGGGGTCTACAATTGGTAATTTTAATGTTTTCCGGTTTCCGTTTGCGGTAATTTTAGTTAGATAAAAATCTGTACTTGGAACACCATTTTTAGATAAATTATCGGTAATTCCTAGGTAATTAGTAAACTTTTGACCGCGACCATCGATTAAGTAATTAAAGGATTTATCAGGTTCGTAATAATCTGCTTCGGGACGTTTTTCTAATACTGTAATATTTTTCCATCCGCGTTTAGCTAACATTAATGCTGAGGCGAATCCTGCTGGTCCACCTCCGACAATTAATATTTGACGATCGTGATTAATTTCTTTCATTTGTTTATTTTGATTGAGACATTACTCGCAATTTCTCAATTTCTAAAAGTTTAAAAAATAAGCTTTACAGTATTATTACTGTTACAAATCTTCCCAGGCTAGTTTTTAATACTTATATATCCATAAAAACTTTATTTTAAAATTTTACTATAACCAACCGAACAAATGAGCAAAAAAAAGCTGACGGGTACCCATGAGAAATTCCCATGGGAGCCCTTGACAAAATTTTGCCTGGGGTTGGAAGCTTCAGTATTGTGCATCGGATTGACTCTAGCACCTTGCCATGGAGTTTTGACTCAGGAAGTTGACAATAGCAGTGATATTAAACAGTATTTAAAGATTTTAAGTAATTCTTCTCAACGAAAACGGGCTAATTTTCGCTTAAAGCAAATAATTGATTCGGAAGATGTAGAAGAGCTTTTTGTACACTTAAAGGATAAAAATCCTCGAATTCGAGCTGGTGGGGCAGTAGCATTAGCAAAATTTCCCCAAAAAGCGCCATTAGTAGTTCCAAAATTAATTCGGCTTTTGCAAGATAAAAACTCACAAGTTCGTGCAAACGCAGCTTATGGTTTGGCGCGTATCGGTTCAAAAGCAAAATTAGCAATTCCAGCACTAATCGAAGCCTTAAAGGATGAAAACCCAGAAGTTAGGGCTAATGCAGTGGATGCTTTGGGGAGTATGGGCGGGCAAGCAACTTCGTCGCTTCCAAATCTAATTCAAGCTTTGAAAGATAAAGATGAACAAGTTCGTTCTTATACTGCTTATGCCTTGGGTGGTGTAGGTAAAGACGCGCAATCGGCGATTCCTAGTTTAACAGAAGCTTTAAAAGACGATTATTTCAAAGTTCGTTCTCATGCAGCTCACTCCTTGGGGCGTATGGGTTTGCAAGCAAAATCGGCAGTTCCAGAACTGATCGAACTCCTCAAAGACAAAAATCTCAAAGTTCGTTCTAATGCGATTAAGGCTTTAATGGCCATAGATTCACAGGATGTATCGATTGTACCAGCACTTGCAGAAACTTTGAACGATACAGAGGTACAGATTCGTACCAAGGCTGCTGATGCCTTGGGAAATATGGGAAGTAAAGCAACAAAAGCAGTACCAGCACTCATCGTAGTTTTGCAAGATAAAGAAGCATCGGTACGCGATAAGGCTGCTGAGGCATTGGGAAAAATCGGTTCGGAATCGGTAGTATTGCCACTCACCAAAGCTTTGCAAGACGAAGAAGCATGGGTTCGCAGAAAAGCCAGCCATGCTTTAGGAAAAATGGGTTCCCAAGCAGCACCAGCGTTTCCACAGCTAACGGAAGCACTCAAAGATAAAGACGATAAAGTTAGTTCTGCTGCTGCTGAAGCTTGGGGAAAAATTGCAGAAGACTATCAAGATAAGGTTACGAAACTATCTTTTGTGGAATTAAACACAGCGATTTCCAGTTTAGAAGAAGCTTTAAAAATTATACAAGACTCCCAAGGGAATTTTGGAAAAAAGCAAAAAGCACGGATAAGTCGTTCGCTTTTTGCCATCAAAACAGAGAAAGATTCGCGTATTTTAGCTATAGCTTTGGAATGGGTAGAAAAAAATCCTTGGTTAGCTACAATTATTTTTTATTTAATCTTCTTCCCTTCATTGTGGGTGAGTTTATTATGGATACGTCCTTTATGGTTGCTCAAAACTAATCATATTCTGCAACCTTTGAGCAATTTACAATTACCAGAAGCTTTAGGTGGTTGGAGAATATCGATACCCGGTTTAATCTTTTTAAGAGCATTTGTATATCGTTCGCGAGTACTTGATGCTTGGGTAGAAATATATATTAAAGCAGCACAAGAAAGCTTCTCTCAAAAAAAAAGTGTCAGTACCCGCTTAGATCGAATTCCGATTCCGGTTATTCTCGATGGTAAAACAGTAACTAATTTCTCTGCTGAAGATTTACAAGCAAGTTTTGATAAGAAGCTGACCAATATTTTGATTTGGGCAGAAGGAGGTGCTGGTAAAACTAGTTTGGCTTGTCAAATAGCACAAATGGGGATGTCGGATGATAGAAAACAACGTCCTTGTAAACACAGAATGCTACCGATTCTAATCGAACAAGAATTGGATTTTGACGTGGCAGAAGGCGAACAACCTTTTACAGAAACTATTGCGGGACAATTACAAATATTAATTGGCGAATCAGAAGCAATTCCTAAAGAATTAGTCGAACAGTTACTGCGTAAAAGAAGAATTTTAGTAATTATCGACCACCTTTCGGAAATGAGTGAAGCAACTAGAAAGCAAATTCGTCCAGCTTCTCCAAGTTTTCTAGGAAATGCTTTAATTGTCACTTCTCGATTGGAAGAATCTCTTGATAACGTTCCCAAAACTACTATTAAGCCGTTACGAGTAGCTGGTAATCAGCTTTCATCATTTATGGAAGCTTATTTAAATCAGCGAGTCAAGCGTCATTTATTTAATGATGCTGAATATTTTGATGCTTGTAAGCGTTTATCTTTAATGGTGGGGCAGCGGAATATTACGGTGTTATTGGCAAAACTTTATGCCGAACAAATGATTTATCGCGCCGATCGAGAGGAAGATAATTTTGTTGATAATTTACCCTTAAATATTCCCGATCTAATGCTTTCGTATCTCAACGAATTGAATCGAGATGCATCAGATACTCAGTTAGATAATCGCACGATTCAAAAGAATGCTAAAGTTATCGCTTGGGAATGTTTGAAGCATAGTTTTCGTTCCAGCAGCGCCAAGTTAGATAGTGTATTGGAAGTACTTGGAAATAGCGAGGATACTAATATATATTTGCATTATTTAGAGAAAAGATTGGGAATTATTCAAATTAGCGAACCTGCTAAAGATAAGGTACGTTTTGCCCTCGATCCTTTGGCTGAATATCTTGCTGCTTTATATTTAATAGATGCTTATAATCTGGATAATTATAAATGGATAGAGTTTATTCAAAAAGCTAAATTTATGCCGGATTTAGATGCTATTCAAGGTTTCTTGTTAGCCGTACAAGATTGTTCTGTTACTAATCCAGAAGAAGTTCCTAGTTTTGTTATTGCGGCATTATCTGAGTTTACGGGTGTGATGTTAGAAACAAATCATCAAAACTTAATTACACCTAGTGTTTAGATTTAATTTAATCCGTTTTATGAATAAATTAAATTTAATACTAATACCATTTATTTATAAAGATGGGCCGAATTTAGCCACCATTTCGGTTGGCTTTGTACGACTAGCTCCAGCCTTCCAGACTTAACCGAGAAGGCGCAGCCTCATACAGAATTGGTATAAGTCCAGATGGAATACTTTAAAAACCTCACCCCAAGCCTCTCCAGGAATTTGGAGAGGCTTGGGGTGAGGTTTTTTAACAAAAACAAAAAGTCAGTACTAAAATAATATTAGGCCGGTAGCGCCGCTTTTACTTTTCCAAAACGTCGTTCTCTATTTTGATAGCTTAATAATGCTTGGTGAAACGCATCTCGGTCAAAATCGGGCCATAAAACATCGGTAAAATACATTTCTGTATATGCCATTTGCCATAGTAGAAAGTTGCTTACACGCTTCTCTCCACTAGTGCGAATGAGCAAATCTGGTGCAGGAATATCTACTGTATATAAGTTTTTTTCTATTAAATTTTCATTGATATCTTCTGGTTTAATTTCTCCTTTTTGGACTAATTCTGCTAATTGACGACAGGCGCTAACAATTTCTTTACGACTACCATAATTAACTGCTACGTTAAACTGAATATCTTGATTGTTTGATGTTTCTAAAATAGAGCGCTGTATTTCATTTTGCAGTGATTTTGGTAAGGCTGATAAATCACCAACAAAATTAATTCTTACTCCTTCCCGATGCATTTCTCCTAATTCACGACGCAACATTTTTTCAAACAAAAGCATGAGAAAATCAACTTCTTCAGTCGGTCGTCGCCAATTTTCAGTAGAGAAAGCGTAAGCTGTTAATATTTGAATTCCCCAGTCTTTGCAACATCGCAATAGCTCTTTAAGGGTTTTCGCTCCTTGCCGATGCCCAGCAATACGTGGTAATTTTTGTTTGGTAGCCCATCTACCGTTACCATCCATGATTACGGCTACGTGGTTGGGTATATTTTGTAAGGTTAAATCTAAGGGTAGGTTTGAATTCATAGGATTTGAGATTGTAGGTTTTAAGTAGGTTGCTTGGCGCGGGTTTCTTGACAGTAAGGCAAGTGACACCACGTTATAGCAACTGTCCCGTATTTTATACAGGACATTAAGCATTGAGTACGGGAAGTTTTGAATTTGGAATTCCCCTTTCCCCAAATAGTTCATTTAAATGCTCTTTCCTCAGAGCATTATTCCAAATCTTCAATTGATGTATTGCAGATGTGACAGTAAATAACAAGCTTGATTTGTTACTAAAATTCCAAGAATTCAATTTCAGCATCTGTATCATCCTGTTTAATGTTTTTATTAGACCATTGCGCATATATTTTGGATGGTCAGTTTTAAGCAATCCTCCGATTATTTTGATTACAGAAGTATCGGGATAAGTCCAAACGCTAAATCTCCATAATTTCCTTATGTGGTTGATTTAGTCAATAGTTCCTCCTATATACTTAGCCATTTATAGATGTATTTTTTGTACATAATGGCGATTTTATTAAGTATATACTCGTATATACTCAAGAGTCTCCATTACACCTGCTAAAACTGATAAAAACTTTTAAGAGTGCCCGTCAATCCCTATGGAAGCAGTTGACGGGGACGAAACTGTAATAATCAGTTTTTGGCAGATTCGCGTATTTGTGTAATTACATTGCATTTGATGAGACAATTTATCGATTGTTGAATTTGGAAATAGTTTGTATTTAAATTTGTTGTATCTGCGCACCTGAAATCCGATCGAGTAAGTATTTTGATCATTTTTTCTTGAATAAAAGTATTTATATTGTCTTTGCGATTACCAGTTTAAGCCTTCCTTTAGTGGTTTGTCAGTCGGGTGAAGTAGGGTAAAAAGTGCGATCGCTATTGTGGAATTTTTTAATTCGGAAATTTATCTCCTGCAGTATAAAAAATAATTATTAGACGCTTTGATTCTACACAGTCAAGGCTTAGGAAATCATCGCATTTTAATCAAAACCAAAAAAATCCGCATTTGTTAAATAAATTGCGATCGGGATATTTATATTGATATTGGTATTAATTAAGTTGACATCTTCATAATTTCTTTAAAAAAATAATTGTTACTCAGCCCTGGATTTTTCTACATTATTCTACAAATGGCATACCAGTAAAGCTAGTTAAAACAAGTCGGAGAAAAATTCAAGTTTACACAAACTTATCCGACAGTACTGATTTCTAACTGTAGACTAAAATAAAGTTTGCTCCTTACACCCCAAAAATTAAACTACTTTGAGCGCTAAGCAATGGATGCTGAAGCAGTATTAGTATGGTTGGATACCGTAGTACCGATCTTAACTGGAGAACAGTTAAACGAATTAGAAAAAGTTATTCTTCAACAGGTTTGGCTGGGAAGAAAATATTTAGAAATTGCCGATTTTTACGGCTGTACTGAGGGGCACGCTAAGGATGTAGGCTCTCGGTTGTGGAAGTTACTTTCTAGGGTAATGCGCCAGAAAATTACCAAAAGTAACTGTCGCAGAGTTTTAGAAAAGTGTTTTCGGAAAGCGGGTACGATATCGGGTTTATTTGATTATCAAGTTGTATCTCCTAACCCCACCCCGACTTCGTCATTTCTGCCCTCTGGAGGGAAGCGGTTGACAATCTACGATACAAAAGAAGAAGATATCAACTTTATCGGTAGAAGCGGTGCAATTAATCATCTCGATCGTTTAATAAATCTTGGTACCAAAGTTATTGTTATTCAAGGTGAAGCAGGTTTGGGAAAAACTACTCTAGCTCAACAATATCTCCATTCTCAAGGGTTTGATTTAGTTTTGGAATTGTTAATGGCGAAGGAGACTCAAAATATTACCCCGGCGCAACGGGTGGTAGAAGAATGGCTAAAACAAGATTTGGCACAAGAGCCTGGATTGGAGTTTGGAGTGACGTTAGGGCGATTCAAACGACAACTTAATACAAAGCAAATTGGAATTTTAATTGATAATTTGGAACCAGCTCTTGATGGAAAAGGGCGATTTATTGCACCTCATCGCAATTATGTTGAATTAATACGGGTTTTAACTGATGGGAGAGTAAAATGTACTACTTTAATTACTAGTAGAGATAGACTTTGCGAACCCGAGTTAAATGTAACTCACTATCGGCTTCCCGGTTTGGATGAAGTCGCGTGGCAAGAGTATTTCAGCAATCATGGAGTAGCGATTGATTTACCAACTTTGCAAAAAATCCACCATGCTTATGGTGGTAATGCTAAAGCTATAGGAATTCTTTGCGGTTCAATTCAAGAAGATTTTGACGGAGATATTACTGCTTATTGGCAAGAAAATCATGCCTCACCTTTAGCGGTAACAGATTTAAAAAATTTAGCTGCTAGTCAAATCAATCGCTTACAGATTCTAGATTCTCAAGCATATCGTTTGCTATGTCGTTTGGGATGTTATCGTTACCAAGATGTTGCGACTGTTCCAACTCAGGGACTTTTGAATTTATTATGGGATGTCGCACCCGAGCTTCACCGACAAATTATCGCTTCGTTGAAAAATCGTTCTTTAGTAGAATGTTGTAAGGGTGAATATTGGCTGCATCCGGTAATTAGAGCCGAAGCTATTTCTCGTTTACGTAACAGTGAAGATTGGGTTCGAGCCAATCACAAAGCCGCAGAATTTTGGACGGGTAGCGTACAAACGATTAAAAATTTTCAAGATGCCCTACAAGCCTTAGAAGCCTATTATCATTATATTGAAATTAATCAATTTGAATTAGCTAGTAAGCTGATTCTTAAAAGCAGAAATAATCAATGGGGTCAATTTTTACCCCTCGGCAGTACTTTGTATCGTATGGGTTTAATTCAACCCGTTTTAGCTGCAATTATTCATATTATTAATCATATTGATGACGATACCAAAATCAGCGAATTATATAATATTTTAGGCGATCTATATTGGATCAGTGGCAAAATAACAGATGCAATTGAATGTCAAGAGACAACAATTGATTTAGCAAAAAAAGAACTTGAAAATATAATTAGTAAAAAAAATAATAAACGGGCTTTTTATTATTTTAGAATGCTGGAAGTAGATTCGCTATTAAGTATGGGTCTTTATAAAATTGATTTATGGGAATTGAAAGAATCTGCTCAACTATTTCAACAAGTAATTTATCTGGCTCAAAATACAGCACATCACCCTTGGGCAGAAAAAGCTTCTGTATGCTTATCTTTAGTTAATTCTTATTTAAAACAATATCCATCATCTAATTTATTAGCAGACGCATGTTACAGTAACATCACCACAGAACAAGTCATTGAAAAAACGGCACGATTTGCTTATTTTATTCAAATACTTGGTCAAACCTATGTAAATTTAAACGATTTTAGCAAAGCCGAGGAAATGTTTTCTATGGCGTTAACCTTTGCAGAAGAAAGTCACTACACCCAAGTTAAAGCAAAAAGTCTGAATGGTTTAGCTGAGATATATCGGAGAAATCAAGAATTTGAATCGGCTTTGAAGAATCATTTAGAAACCATTGAACTATTGGATAAAATTGGTGCTTAATGCGATTTAGCAGAAGCGTATTTTCAATTGAGCTTAACTTGTAAGAATATGGGGAGAGAGGATGAAAGTCAAGTGAATGTGGATAAGGCTATTGAGTTATTTAGTGAGATAAAAGCGCCGAAGCAGGTGGAGAAAATCAGGTATCAGTTAACAGTGAACAGTTAACAGTTATCAAGGAAGAGTTACTGCTAGGCAGCTTAGTCACACTAAAGATAAGCTCAGTCAATGTTTCGATAACCCGATAGTAGTCCTATATTTTTAAATCCAAACGGAAATTTACCATGTAAAAATGCCATTGAATAATTCAATGGCATGAAAATTTAAGCAATTTTAAAAATTATTCTTTATTGAGGAGCAGGAGCTAATATTAATTGTAGAAAATACTATTAACATTAGCGATTATTTTAAACTTTTTCTAATTCTTTAGTTTTAGCAAACTTGCGCTTGAGGGAAGCTGCGCCAAGACTAGTGACAGCTAAAATTCCTAACATTGAAGTGGGTTCTGGTACAGCTCTAACATTACTAATATTGCTTGAAAATTCGATTGTGTAATTACCACCTTGTTTGTTACCACCAACCGTATTAACTCCTTTCACAGCCTCTTCAACGCTTAAATTAGCGCTAGAAATCGCTAAGATATAATCCCCAGCATCTAATCCATTTCGACCTATAGATAAAAATGGATCTTCTCGTGTTTCTCCTGAATTATTAGAATTGTTGCTATTACGAATAGCATTTTCTATATCTAATGAACCATCATCCTTAAAAATACGAATATGTGGGTCTAACTCATTAATTCCATTGCCAAAGTCTAACCCAAATGCATCAACATCAATTATGGTTCTTTCTCCTTGATTTGGTTTCGCTAAAGTAAAGCTCCAATAATCAACTTCAGCAGTTCTATTATCGCTTTTCGTAATACTGCCACTAACTAAACTAACAGCTTGTGCTGGATCCGCAGCTATTCCTAAAACTGAGCTAGCAACACCAATACCTACAACACTTAACTTGTGAAATAAATTCATTTCCTCAATCTCCTTCCTCAGTTAAACAAGCTCTTTTCTTATTTCGATGTTTCAAATTTAATCGACATTAAAACTCTTCACAAGACCTATTCCCAATTCTTTATTGCGGTCTTAAAATCCACTTCAATAAGAGTTATTTTACGGAAATATCTTTTTATCTTGCTTATTTTGAATCATGCTCAATCCAAGTTTTGCATGTTTTTTTTTATACGTACAATTACTAGTTTTTATATTTTTTTTAATAATGAATATATTTATATTTATTTCACTACGACAAAATACTCAGTTAACATATATATGTACTAATACAATAATTACGTAAATGGAGGCTCGATCGGTCTATAAGACTATGGGAGCCGGTTATCAAGCAATGCAAGAATACTTATCCGCCGAGACTGCTATGGCATCTGTAATCTCATTCTTTGAGGAATAGCTGCGACTGTTACTTTGGCTTATGTTGGTGCGCGACACCAAAAGTCAACCAGTAATCACAGGAATTGCTCGTAAAACTCGATATGTGAGGCGATGGTGGCGTTAACTGAAAGCCAATGTTGCACAGGAAATCGCTATATTTGCAAGCCCTTAAATATCCCCCAATACAAGCAAAAAATCATCTAGTTTCTGCTATTACAGCTTACTTATTATCATCTTTTTCTAATTGTTATATAAGGAAAACTTTGATAGTTTCAATTTCCTCGAAACTTAAATTTTATTCTCCTGCTAAATATCGCTCACTATTCACTATTCACTGCTCACTGCTCACTGCTCACTGCTCACTGTTAACTGATTCACCATCCACCAATGCAAAATCACCATCACCAAAGCTAAAGGAATCATCAACACTGGAATTATCTCCAAACCAAACCTAGAAGCAAAAAATCCCGCTAAAGAAGGAATTGCAGCAGCACCTAAACTTGCCACGCTAGTAATAAAACCAATCGCTGCTGGTACGCTCGCAGTTGGTATTCGTTGTGGTGTTAACCAAATTGTCAATGGAAATATCGGAGCTAGGGCTATACCAATTAAAGGTAAACTAATTAACTGATTAGGCAATAACCACCAAGCCATCGAACTTAAACCCAATAAGATTAAACTGTAATTCAAGGTGCGATTTGCACCCCATAACTTAACAAAACGTCCCGTAAAGAAACGTCCCACAGTTAACCCTAACCAGTAAGCGCTGACGCTATAACCTGCAATTAATGTTGGCGTACCTCGGCTAATATTTTGGACGCTATAAGCCCAATTTCCCACAGAAACTTCGGTTCCCACATAAACCATTAACAATAAACCAGCAAATAAAACTGTAGGTGTCTTTAAGGCTTCACCCAGATTAGCAGAAGCGCTATTTCCCGTTTTTTTAATCCGCTTAGTTAAAGGTTTGTAATTCGATATAATCGCCCATAACATCCCAACTACCATTAATCCTACAACCGCAGCAAAGACTAGATAAATACTGCGCCAATGTAAGTTTACTGCTAATAAAGTAGTGGCGATCGCGGGTCCGAGCAATGCCCCGATTCCATAAAATCCATGCAACAAACCCATTAAATCAGCTTGACTTTGTTGATTTGCAATATAGCTGTTAATTCCTGCATCAATTAAACCAATTCCTAAACCTAGTAAGCTTCCAGCAGCAACCATCAGCCACCAATAGGGGCTTAAAGCGTAGATTATTAATCCAAATGAAAGGCTTATAGATGCTAAGAATAACATCCTAGCCAATCCGATACGACTACTTAGAATACTGCTAGCTAAAGCAGCAAAAATATAACCCGTAACTTGACTGAGAAAAAGTAAGGTAATGTTTGCTGAAGTTAAATTATAGGTTTCACCAATTGAGGGAATAAGAACACCCAAGCCACCTTCAGCAATGCCGATAGCGATGAAAGCGTAGAAAGAAAGTAGGATTCCCATGAGGAAGATGGGGAAGAGTTATGAGTTATGAGTTACAAAAGCATCTTTAGTGGCCGTTTTTATCAATGATCAATTATCAATGATCAATGATCAATTATGGTCGAAACAGGAGAGTCAAAAACCCCATCCAATTTCCTCTCCCTCTCTCCCTCACTCCCTCCCTCTTTATTTCTATCCCCTCTCCCTTATATAATTACTAATTACATTATTTAGTCGTATTACAACCAGCTATAGGCAGAAAAATTTTAAAAGTTGTTTTTCCTGGTTGAGATTCTAAAAATATAGCTCCATGATGACGGTTTTCAACAATTCTTCTAACTGCATCTAAACCCAATCCCGTACCTTTTCCTACACCTTTTGTTGTAAAGAATGGTTCAAATATACGCGATTGTATTTCATCGGGAATACCCGATCCGTTATCGCTAATTTCTATTTTTAATGAATCTTCAAAACGGGATGTTTTTATTTCTAAAATGCCTTTTTCTTTCATTCCATCAATGGCATTATCTATTAAATTTGTCCAAACTTGATTAAGTTCGCTACCGTAAGCCAGAATTTCGGGAAGATTTTCTCCATAGCAACGACGAATTTCTACCCCATGCTTGAGTTTAAAAGAAAATAATTTGATCGTATCTTCTAAACCTTGATGAATATTTACCCATTGTTGAGCGCCACGATCTAAATGAGAGTATGATTTCATTGACTGCACTAATTCCGAAATCCGCTCGGCACCGCGCAAGCCATTTTTGATCGTAGACATAACATCAAAAGAAATCGCTAACCAGCGTATTCCCATATCTCTAAGTTCGCTGGTGTCGTCTCGCCAACGTTCCATCATTGTTTCGAGGGTTTTCACCTCTATTCCACCAGCGGCTAAGGGTTCGGCGATATTCCAAGCATTTTCAACTCCGTAATCTTCTAACCAATCGAGTATTTCCTCTTCTCGATCGGCTATAGTCATCGGATCTAACTTGTCATTATTGATCGCATCGTAGCCATCATCCCTTATTTTCAGCCATTTATCTGTATGTTCTTCATCGACTCGCTGTTGTCCATAAACTAAGTTCATGCGTTGTAGTTCCAGCAATGCCGGGGTAACATCTTTCAAGGCTCGAACTAACGCCGCTGCTGGGTTATTCAATTCGTGGGCTAAACCCGCCGACATCGTACCCAAAGCCGCCATCTTTTCGCGGTTACGGATAAAAGATTCGAGTCCCCGCAATCTTGTTTGAACTGCACGAAATATTGTCCGCTCAAAATCTCGACATTCATGAACCAATTCTAAAAAATCTTCTCCAGGAAGTTCGTAAACGCGACAGTCATCTAAAGCCACCAAATTTACCTGAATTGGCTCATCCGAAAGGATGGGAATCTCTCCAAAAAATTCGGGTGCTGCATGTTGCCCTAACGGCATTTCTACGCCTTCCGAATAACGAGTAATACCAATTTTCCCGGACATTAAAATGAACAAACCTCGCGCTATATCACCCTCAGAAATTAGGATTTCACCCTTCGATAGCTGAATTTTAGCAGCGCGATCGCAAACCCATTCCAAGCGACTCTGAGGAAGTACTTTGAATAATTCTAGGGTTTGCAATTCTTCGATACATAAAACCATTATGTTGTTAGTGGTTGGTGGTTAGTTGTTAGTTGTTGGTGGTTGATGGTTAGTGGTTAGTTGTTAGTTGTTATTTGTTAATTGTTATTTGTTATTTGTTAATTGTTATTTGTTCATTGATAATTGATATTAGAGTTTTG